>NZ_JBSTYQ010000004.1:0-294205 GCF_054052385.1 Aeromonas sp. 25-AL00135
AGTAATCGCGCTGTGTCCGTTTCACACCTTGTCCCATCGGGTTCTCCATTTATTGGGGGGGAAAGGTGTAAACCATATTCAGGACGGCACATATGCAACAAAAAAGGCGCTTCACGCGCCTTTTTATTCACTTCCGGTTAGCCCTTGCCCAGCAAGGTGCCCAGATCGTCCGCCTTGGTGTGGCGCACATCCTTGCCTTTCACGTAGTAGACGATGTACTCGCAGATGTGCTGGCAGCGATCGCCGACCCGCTCGATGGCTCGCGCCGCCCACAGGACGTTGAGCACCTGGGGGATGGTGCGGGGATCTTCCATCATATAGGTCATCAGCTCACGGATGATGGACTCGTACTCCCGGTCTACCTTGTCATCTTCTTTGTAGACCACCAGCGCTGCATCCAGATCCATGCGGGCGAAGGCGTCGAGCACATCGTGCAGCATCTTGATGGTGCGACGGCCCATGTTCTCCAGCGACACCAGCGGCGGCTGCGGCTTGTTGGCGTTGTCGGTCAGCATGCGGGCGATCTTGTCGGCCACGTCGCCAATGCGCTCCAGATCAGTGATGGTCTTGATGATGGCCATCACCAGTCGCAGGTCGGAGGCAGTCGGCTGACGCTTGGCGATGATGCGGGTGCACTCCTCGTCGATCGCCACTTCCATCGCGTTGACCTTGTGGTCGTTGGCCACGATTTTACGCGCCGCATCGAGATCCTGATCGTGGATCGCCGCAATGGCGTCGGTGAGCTGCTGCTCCACCAGACCGCCCATCACCAGCACCTGGTTGCGCACGCTCTCTAGCTCGGCATTGAACTGACCGGAGATGTGTTTATTGAGGTTCATATTGTCCATACAAATAATCCTTGATTGCTCCGATTATGCCTTAGCCGTTGAACCGACTGCCAATCTGTTTGCTGAGATTCATCCTCTCCTCTCCTTAGCCGTAACGACCGGTAATGTAATCTTCGGTCTTTTTCTTGGCCGGGGTGGTGAAAATGGTGTTGGTATCCGAGTACTCGATAAGCTCGCCCATATACATGAAGGCGGTCTGATCCGACACTCGCGCAGCCTGTTGCATGTTGTGGGTCACGATCACCACGGTGAACTGGCTCTTGAGCTCGTTGATCAGCTCCTCGATGGTGAGGGTGGAGATGGGGTCGAGCGCCGAGGTCGGTTCATCGAGCAGCAACACTTCCGGCTCGATGGCGATGGCACGGGCGATCACCAGACGCTGCTGCTGACCACCGGAGAGACCGAAGGCGTTGTCATGCAGACGATCCTTCACCTCGTCCCACAAGGCCGCACCGCGCAGGGAGCGCTCGGCCGCTTCATCCAGAGTGCGACGATCGTTGATCCCCTGCAGGCGCAGACCATAGACCACGTTCTCGTAGATGGACTTGGGGAACGGGTTCGGGCGCTGGAACACCATGCCCACCTGACGGCGCAGGGCGGAAACATCAACGCTCTTGTCATAGATGTTGTGGCCGTGCAGCTGGATTTCCCCCTCGATGCGGCAGATCTCCACCAGATCGTTCATCCGGTTGATGCAGCGCAGCAGGGTCGATTTGCCACAGCCTGACGGGCCGATAAAGGCGGTCACCTGCCCTTTGGGGATCTTCATGTTGACGTTGAACAGCGCCTGTTTGCTGCCGTAGTACAGGTTGAGATCCTTCACCTCCAGCGCGGTCTGCTCCGGGGTCAGGTTGAGCAGGTCCAGCGCGGTGTGCTGGGTAGACGTGGTCGTTACGTTGATCATCTGTTACCTCAAAATCTATCTGGAGTGGCCGGACTGCTGCCGGTGCCCCTCACGTATTGGTGCAGAGAGATGGCGGCTCGCGCTCGGCCGCCCCTCTGTTATCTCACTCTTGTATCACTCATGCGGCGCCGGATTAATGCTCCAGCGACCGGAATTTCTCGCGCAAGTGGTTACGAATACCGATAGCGGTCAGGTTCAGACCCACGATCACCGTCACCAGCAGGAAGGAGGTGGCGTAGACCAGCGGGCGGGCCGCCTCGACGTTGGGGCTCTGGAAGCCGACGTCATAGATGTGGAAGCCCAGGTGCATGAACTTGCGCTCCACATGCAGATACGGGAAGTTGCCATCCATCGGCAGGGTCGGCGCCAGTTTCACCACCCCCACCAACATCAGCGGCGCCACTTCACCGGCTGCACGGGCAATCGCCAGAATAAGGCCGGTCATGATGGCCGGGCTCGCCATCGGCAGCACGATGCGCCACAGGGTCTCGGCCTGGGTCGCGCCCAGTGCCAGCGAGCCTTGACGGATGGTGCTCGGGATCCGCGCCAGCCCCTCTTCGGTGGAGACAATCACCACCGGCAGGGTCAGGATAGCCAGGGTCAGCGCCGACCAGATCACGCCGGGTGAGCCAAAGGTCGGGCTCGGCAGCGCTTCCGGGTAAAACAGCTGATCCAGCGAACCACCGAGCGTGTAGACGAAGAAGCCCAGACCAAACACGCCGTAAACGATGGAGGGCACGCCCGCCAGGTTGATCACCGCAATGCGGATAAGCTTGGTCAGACTGTTCTTGCCCGCGTATTCGTGCAGATAAACCGCTGCTACCACCCCCAGCGGGGTCACGATGATCGCCATCAGGATAACCATGAAGACGGTACCGAAGATGGCCGGGAACACCCCGCCCTCGGTGTTGGCTTCGCGAGGCTCACCGGAAACAAACTTGCCAATCTGGTGGAACCAGTGACCCACCTTGGCCAACAGGCTCATGTCGTTGGGCCATACCACGTCCAGTACCTTGGACATCGGCATGGTCACCAGCTCGCCACGCATATCCTTGACGGTGATGGCGTCGCGGTCAGCTTGGCTACGCAGAGAGAAGAGCTCTTTTTCCAGCACCTGATAACGATCGTTGAGGGCCTGACGCTCACTGGCCAGCTCCGCTTTGAGCTGATCGGTCAGCTCATTTTCGAGCTCTGCTTTACGTTCCTTGAGGCGCAACTTCTCTAATTGGTAGTTGATGGCGCCAATGGGGCCTTTTTGCAACTCATTGGCTTGTTCAGACAAACCGTTGCTTCGAGCCAGCATCCGCTTGAGCACTTTGTGCAAATCTTGCTCATGCACGACGCCATCTTCCTTGGCCTCTACCACATAGCCATAGAAGTTGCCGTTGGTAGTACGCTCGATCATTGCCATCTCGACAGGAAGAGCCTGAGACTTGATATCAGTCTCCAGCACCCAGCGAAAATCGAGGTCAACGAACTCACGGTTACCGGTCTTGACCAGATAACGGGTCAACACCTCACGTTCTTCACCTTCCAATGGCAATCCTGCGGCTCGCAGGCGTTCAACCGGCACCAGCTCACTGTCATTGATTTCACCAACCAACACACTCTTGTTACCGCTGGCGTCTTCCAGCTGCCACTCATAGATAGGGTGGGGCCAGAAGTAGACCAGACCACGCCAGCCGATCAGCAACAACAGACCCAGTACCGCTACCAGGCTCAGGCTGACGGCACCGCCGGTCATCCAGATCCAGGGGGCCCCTGATTTAAACCACTTACCCATTGTCGATTCCTTGCCCGTTACATGGAGCTGTATTTTTCACGCAACCGCTGGCGGACAAACTCGGCCAGGGTGTTGAAGAAAAAGGTGAACACAAACAGTACGAAGGCCGCGAGGAACAGCACTCGATAGTGGGAACTGCCCACTTCCGATTCCGGCATCTCCACCGCGATGTTGGCGGCTAGGGTACGCAGCCCCTGGAACATGGAGAAATCCATGATGGGGGTGTTGCCAGTGGCCATCAACACGATCATGGTCTCGCCCACGGCGCGGCCAAGGCCCATCATCACCGCAGAGAAGATGCCCGGGCTGGCGGTGAGGATCACCACCCGGCTCAGGGTCTGCCACGGGGTGGCCCCCAGCGCCAGCGAGCCCTGAGTCAGATGCTTGGGCACAGAGAAGACCGCATCTTCAGCGATGGAGAAGATGGTGGGGATGACCGCAAAGCCCATGGCGATACCGACCACCAGCGAGTTGCGCTGGTCAAATTTGATCCCCATTACATTGGTGAGCCAGCTACGGGTATCACCACCGAAAAACGCATTTTCGACGACAGGACTGAGAGTAAGAGCCATCCAGCCAATCAGAATAACGACAGGGATCAGCAAGACGGCTTGACTGCCCTCAGGCACACTTTGCTTGAGAGTGTCAGGCAACAGATGCCATAGCAGAGCTGCAAGCAGCATCCCCATCGGCAACATCACCAGCATCATAAAAATGCCCGGCAGGTAATCTTCCACAATGGGAGCAAGCCACAAACCAGCCAGGAAGCCGAGGATGACGGTTGGCAATGCCTCCATGATCTCGATGGTCGGTTTAACAAACTTGCGCATCCCCGGAGACATGAAGTAGGCGGTATAGATGGCACCGGCAATCCCGAGTGGTACAGCAAACAACAGCGCATAAAAAGCGGCTTTGAGAGTACCAAACGAAAGGGGTACCAGACTCAGCTTGGCTTCAAAGTCGTTGCTGGCGGAGGTGGATTGCCATACATACTGGGGCTCCGGATACCCTTCGTACCATACCTTTTGCCACAGGGCAGACCAGGTCACTTCGGGGTGATCATTCTCAACCGTAAACAACTTGAAGGTGTCGCCTTGCTGCATCAACAGTGCATTGTGGCGTGGAGAGATGGCCAGGGCAGAAAGTTCCCCCCCTTCTACTGTCTCGGTCAGCAGCTTGGTCTCGCCTGTGGCGTGGAAGAAGCTGATGATGCCGTCCTTGTCGGCACTGATGAAGCCTTTGCGAAAGTGCTCGGGAGTCAACAGATCCACAGCGCCATCACCCTTGAAATCACGGATCTGGGTGAACTGACGTTTGCCATCCTTTGCCACTTCAAACCACTGGGAGATGACGCCGTTGTCATTACCTACCAGCAACGAAGAAGCGCCTGCCAGCAGCTCGACCCGGGTCACGTTGGCGTTGGTGGCATTGATCTCCAGCACGTTGCGCAGGGAGATTTCGCTCAGGTTATGAATGTCATAGACGGAGAGACGATTTCCCTGACGTACAAAGAGGATCCGCAGATTGGGGGTCAGCAACATCTGATCCACATGACGCGGCAAAGAGGGAATCGTGTAGTTTTCACTGCTCCACTCAATCTCCCCGGAGATGAAGTTCTCCTCGCCGCTCATCACAGTCATCACGCCACGACCATCTTCGGTCACGGCAGCGGTCGCCATCTTGTCCTTGGTGGCTTCGAACACCATCCGTTGCAGCGCCTTCCCTTGCGGGTCGATCACCACAGGCTCTTCGCCGAAGGGATATTTCAAGCTGGGTTCAATCACCCGCACATCGTTGGGATAGGAGACCTTGAACGCTGGCTGGACGACCTGCGCCTTACCATCGGCAAAGCCGTAGGCGATCAGCCGCTGACCAGGAGCAGGGGTCGCTACCGTGGTGATGTCACCAGCAACCTGGGCCTGACCCAGTGACTGGCCGACCTTGATCTTGTCATCTCCCTGCACCGCAAAGAAGTTGACCTGCCCTTTATCGCTGAAGCGATAGCCGATCTCGTTCTGCTCTTCCACGCCGAGCCAGGCGGTCTTCCCTGCGGCAGGCAGGGTAAACGAGGCGGTCTGCTCCATGGAGGCGCCATTGAAGATGGGTTTCACCACATAGAGCAGATAAAAGAAGATAAGCAGCAGCGCCACCAGTACCAGGGCTCCGCCTGTGGTGACGCCATATTTGGCCAATTTATCCTTGATCCGGCGTTTTCTACTGCCCGCCATGACCAGGTTTAACGATTCCGATGACATGCAAGACCTCAATGTAAGCTAGGCTTCGCGGCATTATATGGCGGTTGCATGACAGTTTTGTTACATCGAGAGCGCTTTAACAGAGGTTGTTAGCGGAAAAATGGGCGGGGATTCTTTCGAAGGAAGATGAACGCAATATATTGTTTATAAAGGGATATTTATGAGGATAATCAGCAAGGGCAGCCTGCGCTGCCCCCGAATGATTCAGGAAAGGGTATCGTTTGATTGTTGCAACGCCAGTTTGGCCGCCTTTTTCTCGGTGCGGCGGCGCTTGAAGAAGGCCGACAACTGGGCCGAGCAGGCATCGGCCAGCACACCGCCGGTCAGCTCGACACTGTGGTTGTGGCGCGGGTCCTGCAAGATCTCAAACACCGACCCCGCGGCACCGGTCTTGAGATCTCGGGCGCCGTAAACCACCCGCTTGACCCGGCTATGGATCAGCGCACCGGCACACATACAGCAGGGCTCCAGCGTCACATAAAGAGTGGTGTCGAGCAGGCGGTAGTTCGCCAGCTGCTTGCCCGCCGCCCGGATTGCCATCACCTCAGCATGGGCACAGGCATCGTGTTCGCTGATGGAGCGGTTCCACCCCTCTCCCACCACCTGACCATCCAGCACCAGTACGGCACCGACCGGGATCTCGCCAATTCCTTCGGCCCGGGCGGCCAATGCCATGGCATGGCGCATCCACTGTTCGTCCTGCTCGGTTTGACTCTGTGCCTGACTCGGTATTTCTGGGACCTTTGATGGTTTCACGCCCATCCCCTCTTTATATTGTTCAATTGTGCTGTTTGCATTCCAGCTATCCATACCAGTCAGATGATTCCATAGATAGCAGGCATGATAGCTCGCGGTGACAGGGCGGCGATTATGCCAAATCTGCACGTCAGACCCAAGCCGCATCCCGACTGAGCAATAAAGAAGCAATCGGCATCTCTATGATAAAAAAGGAGTTGCACCCGTTTGGCCATGCTATTAGACTTCCTCCCCGTCAGCCGAGTCTGACTCCGTCGGTGTGTAGCGCAGCCAGGTAGCGCATCTGCATGGGGTGTAGAGGGTCGGAGGTTCGAATCCTCTCACACCGACCATTTTCCCCGAGAATAGCCCAGTCAAACGACTGGGCTATTTTTTTGCCTCCGATTTATCCTCCTGACGATGTCTACCTATCAAGCACAAAAAACACCCAGAACCACTTGAATCTTTTTGCCGAACTCATTAAGATGCGCAACTTTCCGCCGGTAGACAACACAAGGAGGTGGAAACACGAGTGAAGGGATCACTGTCCGGCTTGCGCGCAACACAGGACCAGGCATGAACCAGAACACCGATTTCGCACCCGCCATTACGCTTTATTCCGTTCCTCACGACACCCCTTGCCACACCGAAAGCGAAAATGAACAGGTCATCCAGCTGGATGTGATCGATCTTGCCGAACCGGATGATGACTATTGAGCCCGGCCAGATGGCCACTCAATCACTGGGGCATCGCCTGTTCAACACACTCAGTTTCACACCCTTGGCGAGAAATCTGCAAAAAACGACAAACTGCTAATTCTATCAAGGATGGCAGTATTATTGACTGATGTATCTCCCCCTTTCCTCCCCGGCATTCCCCCCGACAACTGATACAAACCTACGTTATTGCACTTCACTTTCCATCGCTGCAACCGCTGGTGCCAACAGAGCCTGCATCACCACACCAAGTTTAAAACGCACGTTCACCAATCAGGTCTAGCATTAGCAAAACATTCATTACCACATTCAAACGCACTTTATACGGCTGTTTTGGCAAAGCCTGGAGTTAGGTCGGGATTTGTTTTTGCATTTGTAATTTTATTACGTAATAACTTACAAAGTAAGAGCCTGGGTAACGGCCCAAATTAGCCGTTGTCCGATGGGAAAAAGCAGGAGCATAACCATCTGCATAGAGCTTTTATACCAACCCAATAAAGCAATAAAAAACATCAACTTAACCATATCCAAAAAACAGGTGTTTAAAAAAAACTGTTGACGTACTCAACAATATTTCGCACCTTATCAATCGTGTTACCCCGTTGCTGCGGGAACGTTTCAAGAACAGGGATTCGACTTTAGTCGTAGTTAGTAAGTTCAAAATGTAATTCTCAAAGGAGTGAAACTTATGTCGGCACCGGCTCAGACCCACTGCAGCGCCCGCCTTCGCATCCAGGGCGAGATGCTGCCCGAATACGCGCAAATTCTGACGCCGGACGCGGTGGCTCTGGTCTCCGAACTGGTGGAACGTTTTGCTCCCCAAAGAGGGGAATTGCTGAAACAACGTGTGGCACGCCAGGCCCGTATCGATGGCGGCGAGCTGCCGGACTTCCTGCCGGAAACCGCCCACATCCGTGAAGGTGACTGGACCATTCGCGGCATTCCCGCCGACTTGCAAGACCGCCGTGTGGAGATCACCGGCCCGGTCGAGCGCAAGATGGTGATCAACGCCCTCAACGCCAACGTCAAAGTGTTCATGGCGGATTTCGAGGATTCACTGGCTCCCGCCTGGAACAAGGTGATCGAGGGCCAAATCAACCTGCGCGATGCGGTCAACGAGACCATTTCTTACACCAGTCCGGAGGGGAAGGCTTATACCCTGAATGCCGATCCGGCCGTCCTTATCTGCCGGGTGCGTGGTCTGCATCTGCCGGAAAAACATGTCACCTTCGATGGCGAGCCCATCCCAGGCGGCCTGTTCGATTTTGCCCTCTACTTCCTGCACAACTATCAAGCGCTGCTGGCCAAAGGCTCTGGCCCCTATTTCTACGTGCCCAAGCTGCAGAGCCATCTGGAAGGGCGCTGGTGGAGCGAGGTATTCGCCTGGACCGAGGACAAGTTTGGTCTGCCCCGCGGCACCATCAAGGCCACCGTGCTGATTGAAACCCTGCCGGCCGTGTTCGAGATGGATGAGCTGCTCTATCAAATGAAGGATCACATCGTTGCGCTGAACTGCGGCCGCTGGGACTACATCTTCAGCTATATCAAAACCTTGAAGAACCATCCGGATCGCGTCCTGCCCGACCGCCAGGTGGTGACCATGGACAAGCCGTTCCTCTCCGCCTACTCGCGGCTGCTGATCAAGACCTGCCACAAGCGCGGAGCGCTGGCGATGGGCGGTATGGCTGCCTTTATTCCGGCCAAGGACGCGGCCGTCAACGAGCAGGTCTTCGCCAAGGTCAAGGCCGACAAGGAGCGCGAAGCCAACAACGGCCACGACGGTACCTGGGTCGCCCACCCTGGCCTCGCTGATACCGCCATGGCGGTGTTCAACGCCACCATTAAGGCTGGCGCCAAGAACCAGATCGGCGTGCTGCGCGAGCAGGATGCCCCCATCACTGCCGCCGACCTGCTGGCACCCTGTGAGGGTGAGCGCACCGAGGCAGGGATGCGCACCAATATCCGGGTCGCCCTGCAATATCTGGAGGCCTGGATCAACGGCAACGGCTGCGTGCCCATCTACGGCCTGATGGAAGATGCCGCCACCGCCGAGATCTCCCGCACCTCCATCTGGCAGTGGATCCGCCACGGCAAGAGCCTGTCGAATGGCAAGGTGGTGACCAAAGAGCTGTTCCGCCAGATGCTGGCCGAGGAGTTGGAGGTGGTCAAAGCCGAGGTGGGTACTGCGCGCTGGCAGGCAGGACGCTTTGCCGAGGCCAGCGAGCTGATGGAAGAGATCACCTGCGCCGATACCCTGATCGATTTTCTGACGCTGCCCGGTTACGAGCGGCTCTGAATCACGGGCCCCCAGCGGGGCTCGCCAATAACAAGTCAATGGAAACGTGAAATCAATGAAAGAGGGAACTGATATGGCACTGACCCGTGAGCAACAGATCCAGGCTATCGAGAAAGACTGGGCGGAAAACCCCCGCTGGAAAGGGATCAAGCGCGGCTACAGCGCCGAAGACGTGGTGAACCTGCGCGGCAGCTTGCAGCCGGTGCACACCCTGGCCCAGCGTGGTGCCGACAAACTGTGGGGCCTGATCCACGGCGACGCCAAGAAAGGCTATGTCAACTGCCTCGGCGCCCTGACCGGTGGTCAGGCGGTGCAGCAGGCCAAGGCGGGGATCGAGGCGATCTACCTCTCCGGCTGGCAGGTGGCGGCGGACAACAACTTGTCCTCCACCATGTATCCGGATCAGTCCCTCTACCCGGCCAACTCTGTACCGTCCGTGGTGGAGCGCATCAACAACTCCTTCGCCCGTGCCGACCAGATCCAGTGGGCCAACAAGGTTGGACCGCAGGATGAGGGCTTTATCGACTACTTCCTTCCGATCGTAGCCGATGCGGAAGCCGGTTTCGGCGGCGTGCTGAACGCCTTCGAACTGATGAAGGGAATGATTGAAGCAGGCGCCGCTGGCGTGCACTTCGAAGATCAGCTCGCTTCCGTCAAGAAGTGCGGTCATATGGGCGGCAAGGTGCTGGTACCGACTCAGGAAGCGGTGCAGAAGCTGGTTGCCGCCCGTCTGGCAGCCGATGTGTGCGGCACCACCACCCTGGTGATCGCCCGTACCGACGCCAACGCCGCTGACCTGTTGACCACCGACGCCGACCCGTACGATGCAGGCTTCCTGACTGGCGAGCGCACTGCCGAAGGGTTCTACAAGGTACGTGCCGGTATCGATCAGGCCATCGCTCGCGGTCTGGCTTACGCACCCTACGCAGACATGGTGTGGTGTGAAACCGCCAAGCCGGATCTGGACGAAGCGCGTAAATTTGCCGAAGCAATCAAGGCCAAGTTCCCGGATCGTATCCTGGCCTACAACTGCTCCCCGAGCTTCAACTGGAAAAAGAATCTGGACGATGCCACCATCGCCCGCTTCCAGCAGGAGCTCTCCGACATGGGCTACAAGTACCAGTTCATCACCCTCGCGGGTATCCACAACATGTGGTTCCACATGTACGAGCTGGCCTACCAGTACGCCCGTGGCGAAGGGATGAAGCACTACGTCGAGATGGTGCAGGAGCCGGAATTTGCCGCCGCCAGCCGTGGCTACACCTTCGTGGCCCACCAGCAGGAGGTTGGTACCGGTTACTTCGACAAGGTGACCACCGTGATTCAGGGTGGCCAATCCTCGGTGACCGCACTGACCGGCTCCACCGAAGAAGATCAGTTCCACTAATAAGAGAGCTGCCTTGAAATAGCAAAACCCCGGCCTGAAGCCGGGGTTTCTTTTTATCTACCATTCAAACGAAAGTCAGGCCACAACCGCACACCGCAGAGAGGATCAGAGCTCGAGGATCTCTTTGACAAAGGGAATGGTGAGCTTGCGCTTGGCGCGAAATGAGGCGTTGTCGAGCTGATTGAGAGTGGTGAGCAGGGTTCGCATATCGCGGGAGAGTCGGTTGAGCAGGAAGCGGCCCACATCGATAGGCAGTTTGAAGCCCCGCAGCTCGGCACGCAGCTGCAGGGCACTGAGCTTGCCTTCATCATCCAGCTCTTCGAGATGGAAACTCACCCCCCAGTCGAGGCGCGAAGCGAGATCCGGCAACTGCAGCCCCAGTTTGCGCGGCGCGCTGCAGCCAGTGACCACCAGCGTCCCCTCGCCCTTCTCCTGCCAGCGGTTGTAGAAATCGAACAGCGCCCGCTCCCACACGGCATTGCCGGCGATCGCCTCGAGGCTGTCGAGACAGACCAGCGGCAGGCTTTCGAGAGCATCGAGCATGCTGGGATCAAGCTGTTCAAACTGATCGAGGGAGAGATAGGCCGCAGCCGCATCGCGTGCGTTGACCTCGGCACAGGTGGCGTGGAGCAGATGAGAGCGTCCGGATCCCTTGGCTCCCCAGAAATAGAGGAAAGGCGATCCCTGACCGATGGCCGCATTCTTGAGGGCGGTGATCAGATGAGCATTGTTGCCGGGATAAAAACTGACGAAGGTTTCATCATCCGGTAGTTGTACGGCTAAAGACAGTTGGGCCGGTTGCTTCACTCGTTGGGCTTTGACTGTGACATTTGTGGCTAAGTGTATCATCGCAAAGGCAGATAGAGAACCGCCCGGACAAGCCGGGCGGTAGACAAAAGCCTTATAAAATCAGGGCTGCGACCATTGGTAACGCAAACCGCTGCCATTATCGTCAACCTTGCGCAAACGACTCTCAAGCTGCAGTGCCCGCACCAGCTCGGCCTGATCTCCTTGCAGGGTAAAGTTGAAGGTGACCTGGTCCCCCTCCAGCTTGCCGATCGCCACCTTGCTGACGTTGGCCATCCCCTGCAGCATCTTCTGCACGGCGATCATGCTGTCCACTTCGGAGAGGCCATCCACCACCAGGGTCTGGCTGGTTGCCGGACCAGAAATGCGGGCACCGTAGTTTTTCACCAGCCAGGCCGCCAGGGTATCGGCAAACCCTTGCGCCACTTCGGCCTGAGTGCCGGTGCTATTGCCACGGGTCAGCTCGGTCACTTCACCGGCCGCTTTGGGGCCGTAGAGTCCCCAATCGATGCTCCACTTGTCACCTTCCGGTGTCAGCTTGCCCAGCACCACCATCTCGGCGCCATAGCGCTGGCTTGCCTGCAAAATCGGGTCGGCAAAGCGTCCCCAGACGTCGGTGGCACTGACCGCCATGTTGTCATCGAGATCCATCAGCGGAATGCTGATGGGCAGCCCCAGCGTCTGGGCCTGCTCGCGCAAGGCTTGCGCCCAACCATCGCTGGATTGATCCGCCAGCAGGCGACGCTCCCCCTGATCCACCACCAGCCAGATGGCCATCTGGGGACGAGCCGGGCCAAGCAGGGCATACTGGCTCTCGGAGACCAGGCTGTTGACCTTGTCACTCTTGAACTCGGCCTTCAGATACTTGACGGAGTCCTGATCCTGATAGCCATAGCTTTTGACATAGTCGCCCGGGGCCGCCAGCGCCTTGACCACCACCGGCTGGGTGAGGATGTCGCGCTTGCCGGTCACCTTGATCAGCACCTGACCCAGTGCCTGCCCCTGAGCGGCCACCATGTCGCCACTGGTCGGGGCCTTGCCCTGATAGAGGTCGGTCACCTGAGCGGCCGAGGCCATGAATGACAAGCCGCAGCAGAGGGCGGTCACAACACGTTTGAACATGAACAGAGTCTCGAAATGGGAGAGTGTGCTTATGGTAGCGGCAAGGCGCGTCCTGCGGCAAGGCTGGCACAAGCGGCCACAAACAGCAGAGCCGGCGATGCGCCGGCTCCGATCACCCCTTCCACATGGGAAGCAGGTCAAGGCATAAACTTATTTGGTACCGAAGATCTTGTCGCCTGCATCGCCCAGACCCGGCACGATGTAGCCTTTCTCGTTCAGCCCCTGATCGACAGAAGCACAGTAGAGCTCTACGTCAGGGTGAGCGGCTTCCAGCGCCTTGATCCCTTCCGGCGCGGCAACCAGTACCAGCACCTTGATGGATTGGCAGCCTTTCTTCTTCAGCAGATCGATAGTGGCGATCATGGAACCACCGGTGGCCAGCATCGGATCGATGACCAGCGCCAGACGCTCTTCGATGTTGCTGACGATCTTCTCGAAATAGGGAACCGGTTGCAGGGTCTCTTCATCGCGGTAGATACCGACCACGCTGACACGGGCACTCGGCATGTGCTCCAGCACGCCATCCATCATGCCAAGGCCGGCACGCAGGATGGGTACGACGGTTACCTTCTTGCCTTTGATCTGGTCAACTTCTACTGGCCCATTCCAGCCATCGATGATAACCTTCTCGGTTTCGAAGTCAGAGGTCGCTTCATAGGTCAACAAACTGCCCACTTCTTTGGCCAGTTCACGGAAACGCTTGGTGCTGATATCGCCTTCACGCATCAGACCGATCTTGTGTTTGACCAGGGGGTGTTTGACTTCAACGACTTTCATTATTATCTCCTCTAACCTGCCGCAAAAAAATCGCGGAATCATACAACAAAAGCCACCGCTTGTAGAGCATTTCCGCGCAAAAACGCGCAAACGATTTCCTTTCTGGTTTTCCACCGCCACTGTTAGAATACGCCCCGAATTTTACCCTCCACTTCTTTACATGACGGGGAATACTCGTGACTGACAAAACCTCACTGAGCTACAAGGATGCTGGCGTAGATATCGATGCCGGCAATGCACTGGTTGAACGTATCAAGGGCGTGTCAAAGCGCACTCGTCGTCCTGAAGTCCTTGGTGGTCTTGGCGGCTTTGGGGCCTTGTGTCAAATCCCTGCGGGCTACAAGGAGCCGGTACTGGTCTCCGGTACCGATGGTGTGGGCACCAAGCTGCGGCTGGCCATCGACCTGAAGAAGCACGACACCGTGGGCATCGATCTGGTGGCCATGTGCGTCAATGACCTGATCGTACAGGGCGCCGAGCCGCTGTTCTTCCTCGACTACTATGCAACCGGCAAGCTGGACGTGGACACCGCAGCCGCGGTGGTCACCGGGATCGGTGCCGGTTGCGAGCAGTCAGGCTGTGCCCTGGTGGGCGGCGAGACCGCCGAGATGCCGGGTATGTATGAAGGGGAAGACTACGACATCGCCGGTTTCTGCGTCGGTGTGGTGGAGAAGAGCGAAATCATCGACGGCAGCAAGGTCGGTGAAGGGGATGCCCTGATCGCCTTGGCCGCCAGCGGCCCTCACTCCAACGGCTTCTCCCTGATCCGTAAAATTCTGGAAGTCTCCAAAGCCGACGTTCATCAACCGTTGGGTGACACGACCCTGGCCAACGCCCTGCTGGAGCCGACCCGCATCTATGTGAAACCTGTGCTCAAGCTCATCAAGGAGTGCGAGATCCACGCCCTCTCCCACATCACAGGTGGTGGCTTCTGGGAGAACATCCCCCGCGTCCTGCCCGCCAACACCCAAGCGGTAATCGATGAGCAGAGCTGGCAGTGGCCGGCAGTGTTCAGCTGGCTGCAGCAGGCTGGCAACGTCACCCGTCACGAGATGTATCGCACCTTCAACTGCGGTGTCGGCATGATCATCGCCCTGCCCGCCAACCAGCTGGAGAAGGCGCTGACCCTGCTCAAGGCGGAAGGCGAAAATGCATGGCATATCGGCCATATCGCCAAGGCAGCCGATGGTGAGGAGCAGGTCGTCATTCAATGAATGACCGGATCAACAGCCAAATGAACTCCCCTATGAAACGCATCCTGGTGCTAATCTCCGGCAGCGGCAGCAACCTGCAGGCGATCATCGACCACTGTGCCAGCGGCAAGATTGCCGGTGAGGTGGTCGGCGTCATCAGCAACAAGGCCGATGCCTATGGTCTGGTTCGCGCCAGAGAGGCAGGCGTGGCGACCTCTATTCTGGCCCAGCAGCAGTTTGCCAGCCGGGAGGAGTATGACGCCGCCCTGCTTGCGCTGATGTCAGACTATCAGCCGGACTTGGTGGTGCTGGCCGGGTTTATGCGGATATTGAGCGGCGATCTGGTGCGCCATTTCGCCGGGCGGATGATCAATATCCACCCCTCCCTGCTGCCCAAGTATCAGGGCCTGCACACCCACCAGCGCGCCATAGATGCCGGTGACAGTGAACACGGCGCCAGTGTCCACTTTGTCACCGAAGAGCTAGATGGTGGCCCGGTTATCCTGCAGGCCCGCGTGCCCATCTTTGAAGGGGACACGGCGGACGAGGTAGCGGCACGGGTACAGGCGCAGGAGCACAGCATCTACCCGCTGGTGGTGCGCTGGTTCTGCGAAGGCAGGCTGCAGATGATAGATGGCGCCGTGCAACTGGATGGCGCCCTGCTGGGCCCCGCGGGTTACGCCTGCGAGTAACAGCTAACAACTGCATGTCAGATACAACAAGGGAGGCTTAGGCCTCCCTTGTCATTTCTACCTACCGCACGATGGCAGCGGTTAGGTCGGATTACTCGGCCAAGCGACCCTACACCGGATTGTCGATATCGATAAAGGTCACATCCAGCCCATGCACGGTCGCCAGCCACTCCCCCAGCGCCTTGACGCCGTAACGCTCGGTGGCGTGATGGCCCGCGGCGTAGAAGTGCATCCCCATCTCGCGAGCGGTGTGAATGGTCTGCTCGGAGGCTTCGCCGGAGATAAAGGCATCGATACCCTGCTCCGCCGCCAGATTGATGTAGCTCTGACCGCCGCCGGTGCACCAGGCCACGGAACGGATAAGCTCGGGGCCGCTGTCGCCACAATAGAGTGGTTCACGGCCAAGGCGCTCGGCAATCAGCTTGGCAAAATCGCGGCCGCTCATCGGCTCTTCCAGCTTGCCCACCATGGCGACGCTCTTGCTGTTCCACGGCTCCAGACCGCGACGCACCTTGATGTCGAGCAGCTTGGCGAGCTGGGCGTTGTTACCCACCTCGGGATGGACATCCAGCGGCAAATGGTAGGCAAACAGGTTGATATCGTGGGTCAGCAGGGTCTTGAGCCGACGCTGCTTCATGCCGGTGATCTGGGCCGGTTCACCGCTCCAGAAGTAGCCATGATGGACCAGAATGGCATCGGCCTCGGCAGCCACCGCCGCGTCGATGAGCGCCTGACTGGCGGTGACACCGGTAACTATCTTGCGAATACGTTCGCGCCCCTCCACTTGCAAGCCGTTGGGGCAGTAATCCTTGATGGCGTGCGGTTCGAGCAGATGGTTCAGTACGGTTTCGAGTTTTCGATGAGAGATCATAGGGGTCCCTTATTAAGGCTCGGTCCCCTGCTTTACCAATAAAAACAGGGCCCAGGCTCAAAGCGCCAAGGGCCCCATGATAATCGAGCCGGGCCGTCAAGACCATGACAGCCCCCACACAGTACGGTTTCCCTACATGCCTTAGGCTGGCAGGTCGATCCCCGCCTCCCGCATCTGGGCCAGCTTGTAGCGCAGGGTGCGCGGGCTGATGCCGAGCCGGTCGGCCACCGCCTTGCGGCTGCCGTTACAATCTTGCAGGGTGTCGAGGATGATCTGGTGCTCCTGCTGCTTGAGCTCGCTGCCGAGGCGATCGCCGCCATAGCTGCGCTCGACGCTGACAAACTCCATCTCCTGCTCGTCCAGCTCCTCCAGAATGAGGTGGTCACAATCAATGACCCCGTCGGGGCTGAGGATCAGGGCACGCTGTACCACGTTGTCCAGCTCCCGCACGTTGCCGGGCCAGGGGTGAGCCAGCAGCCGTTCCCGCGAGGCATCCGTCAACTGTGGTGTCGGCAGCCCCTGCTGACTGGCATGAAGCGCCAGCAGATGTTCCGCCAGCGGCAGAATGTCGCCGGGCCGCTCACAGAGGGCAGACCAGCGCAGCGGGAAGACGTTGAGACGATAGTAGAGATCTTCGCGAAACAGGCCATCCTGCACCGCTTTTTTCAAATCCCGGTTGCTGGTGGCGATGACCCGCACATCCAGCGGGATCATCTTGCGACTGCCGAGCCGCTCCACCTCTTTCTCCTGCAGTACCCGCAGCAATTTGGCTTGCAGCCCCTGATCCATCTCGGTGATCTCGTCGAGCAGCAGGGTGCCCCCCTGCGCCTGCTCGAACTTGCCGGGGCACCCCTGCACCGCACCGGTGAAGGCCCCCTTCTCGTAGCCAAACAGGGTAGCCTCCAGCATGTTTTCCGGAATGGCGGCGCAGTTGATGGCGACGAAAGGCTGCTCGGCGCGGCTGGAGTTATCGTGAATGTAACGGGCCAGCACCTCTTTCCCCGTCCCGCTCGGGCCGGTCACCATCACGGTCGCTTCGCTTCTGGCCACTCGGGTCGCCAGCTGGAACAGCTCGGCAGTTTTGGGATCCCCGTAGACCACAGCGCGCTTCTCCACCTTCTGGGCGGGCACATAGCGGCTGACCTGATTAAGCAGCACCTCCGGCGAAAATGGCTTGGCCAGATAGTCGATGGCACCTTCGCGCATGGCGCGCACCGCGCCATCGATGTTGGCGTAGGCGGTCATCAGCAGCACAGGGATCTGCGGATATTGCTGGCGGATGGTGGCCAGCAAGGTGAGACCGTCCATTCCCCCCATCTGGATATCGGAGATCACCATGTCAAACGGCTGACGGGAGAGGGCCAGCAGAGCCCGCTCGCCGCTGTCCGCTTCACGGCACTCATAACCGCCGAGCAAAAGGGTATCCACCAGCGCTTCGCGCAGGCCATTGTCATCTTCAACTACCAGGATCCTGGCCTGTGTCATGCTACACCTCCAAGCTGCACCGGTTGCTGATGCAGGGGGAACGACAGAGTAAAGCAGGTGCCCTCACCGGGAACCGAGGCCACACCGACCTCCCCCTGATGGGCACGCACTACAGATTGCACCACCGCCAGCCCGAGGCCTGTGCCCTGGGAGCGAGTGGTAAAGAAGGGTTCGAATACCTGACCGAGCTGATGGGAAGGGATCCCCTTGCCATTATCAATGACCCGCATCTCCACCCGGGCACCGCTGCGTACCGCGCTGACCAAGAGTGAGGTGGCCCCTGCCTGCTGGGCATTGGCAATCAGGTTGTTGATGGCCCCCGCCAGCGCACTGCTGTTGGCCAGCAGACAGAGATCGGGCTCCGGAGCTTCCATGTGCAGCTCGCAGCCCTGTTGCTGGCAGAAGGCCTCGGCACCTGCCTGCACTTCGGCCAGCAGCCCTTGTACCGAGATGGGAGTGACCACCTGATTGTCACCGTTGCGGGCGAACAGCAGGATGTCGTTGATCTGCTTCTCCAGATCCTGCAAACGGGCCATCAGCTTTTGCTGAAACTGAGTGCGAGATTCCGGCTTGAGGGTGCGGTTGGCCAGGTTTGCGGCATAAAGCATGGCAGCGGAGAGCGGTGTGCGGATCTGGTGGGCGAGCGAGGCCGCCATATTGCCGAGCGCCGACAGCCGCTTCATGTGGTTGATGCGGTCTTGCAGTTTACGGGTTTCGGTCAGGTCATTGATAAAGACCAGCTGGCCGGACTGATCCGGCAGCGGCTGGGTCGAGAGCTGCACCCGGCGCCCGTCGCGCAGGGAGATCTCGTGGCCATCATCCTCGCGCGGCTCGAAGCAGCGGGCAATGATGTGGCGCCAGAGCTCCCCTTCCAGCGGCTCCCCCAGCAGGGAGATGGCCGCCGGATTCGCGCGGGTGACCACCCCAGCCCCGTCAAGCAGCAACACCCCGGTGGGGAGCGCCTTGAAGATGGCATAGAGCTGGCTCACTTCGTGGGACTGGAGTGGCATGTCCTGCTGCTGGATTGTCATAAACCTGACCTCAAACTGGCTATTGGGTCAGGTTATTCAATTTCCATGCCACTAAAATATATGAATAAAAACAATGAATTGCGCATTAGCGTCAAGGCTTTGACCCTCAGACGTCCTTGCTCATCCCGTACTTTTTCATCTTCTCAACCAGAGTGGTACGGCGCATGCCGAGCAGATCGGCAGCGCGGGCCACCACCCCGTCCTGAGACTCCAGCGCCTGACGGATCAGCTCCACTTCAAGGTCGGCCAGCATCTCTTTGAGGTTGACTCCCTCTTCCGGCAACTGCATGGTGCGGGCCGAGGCGAGGGAGTGATCCAGCTCGGGCGGATCCTGGAATACCGCCGCCAGCGCATCCCGTTCATCCATCTCGGTCAGCCGCTCATCCCGCGGCTCGCTCGGCAGCAGGCGATAACGGCTCGGCAGATCGGCCACATCGACAATCTGGTGCGGGTAGAGGATCAGCAGCCGCTCCAGCAGGTTGGAGAGCTCGCGCACGTTGCCGGGCCAGGGGTACTGCATCAGCGACTCCAGCGCCCGCTGGGTCAGCCGGATAAAGCCATGGTGCTGCTCGGCATGGCGGTTGAGCAGCTCCTGCAGCAGCAGCGGGATGTCGTCGATGCGATCCCGCAGCGGCGGCGTCTCAATGGGGAAGACGTTGAGGCGGTAGTAGAGATCTTCACGAAAACCCTGAGTGCGGATCATCGCCTCCAGATCCCTGTGGGTAGCCGCTATGATGCGCACATCGGCCTGAATGGGCTTGCCGCCACCGACCCGGTCGAACAACCGCTCCTGCAACACCCGCAGCAGTTTGACCTGCATCGGCATCGGCATGTCGCCGATCTCGTCGAGAAACAGGGTGCCCCCCTGAGCCAGCTCGAAGCGACCGCGACGGGCCGCGATGGCGCCGGTAAACGCCCCCTTCTCGTGGCCAAACAGTTCGCTCTCCAGCAATTCGGCCGGAATGGCGCCGCAGTTGATGGGCACGAAGGGACCTTGACTTCGGGAAGAGAGTTCATGGATAGCGCGAGCCACCACCTCTTTACCTGTGCCGGACTCGCCGAGGATCAGCACGTTGGCATCGGTCTCGGCCACTTGGCTGATGAGGCGGCGTACCTCCTGGATCCCCTTCCCTTTACCCACCAGCAAGCGCAGCAGGGCCTGACCCTTGTCATGGGTCTGCTGACGAGGATGCAAGGAGACGAACGCCTGACAGAAGTGCAAATGACGGGTAAGGGATTCATAGGTAAAGGGCGAGAGCGCGACCCCGATAAAATTGCTGTTGGGCAGATCGGCCTCAACCAGCGAGAGGAAGGGGGTACGGGGGAAGGCTGCCAGCAGCTCTGACAAGGGACGGTCGGTCAGCTCACCCACCAGCACCCCTTGCAGCGGACCGGAGGATTCGATGGCTACATCCATATCGCTTTGTGCCACCTCCTGCCACGGGATCCCCATAAACGAGAGCACGGTTCCCAACTGTTGGCGCCGCTGCGCATCGGCATCAACAATCAACACGCCCATCTCCACCATATCCATTCCTCGCGATGTCCTGAACTAACTTATTGTTTTATTTAATGATAAAACAGCTACCGACTGTCTTTTTGCAGGCACACAAAGTGCCAAAATTCCGACACATTGTCAAAAATTGTCGTATTCAGGCTAAGTGTATCGACAGAAACGAGAGATTAGATAAATTTTGCCGAGGAATTTTCTGCATTGGCGCCGTTAACAAACGCAGCCAAAAGCGGAAAGAAAACTGCCCTCGTCAGAGGGCAGCATGGGACACGGTGAAGCGCATTCAGTGGCGATTATGGTGGTGCGGCGCCGCGTAACGACACTCGGGGAAACGGCTGCAAGCCAGAAAGAGTCGACCGGCGTGGGGGCCTTTTTTCGCCTCCCGCTCCACCAGCGGCGCATCGCAGCGGGGGCAGTGGTGTACCTCGTGCTCTTCATCATCTTCTACATCGGCGAACAAGCCATCGACCAGCTCCCCCTCACTCTGTGGTGCCTCCACCATCCCCTTGGCCTGAATGGCGGGCTCGTGGAGCGACGCAGGCGAGATGGCCTCGGCATGGGCAGTGCGGCCACGCATCCCGGTACCGACATCCACACCATCCAGCAACAGAGGGTTGAAGGTGGGCTCGCGCCGCGCTCCGTGCGGCAGATCGTCGATCAACGGTTCGCTGGTTTTGACCAGCAGCGGCAGGATCTGTTCGCGCAGCTCTTCCACCAGATAGCTGGCACTTGCCGGGATCTGCAGCAACGGCAGACCGGCGCTGTCACAGGCGGTTTTCAGAAAAAGGTCGCGCGCCTTGCGCTTCTGATGACGGTGAGAGCTGTCATCGAGTTCAATGGCGCAGATAAAGGAGAGATCCGCAGGGTGGCAAAGCAGATAGTCGAAATGCTTGGCGCTGATCTTGTTGAAGTGCTGCTGCCATTTGCTTTTACCGATCCCGGCCTGCGGCGTCAGCACATCGGCCACCCGCACCTTGGCAAAGACCCGGGCCTTGTCACCCACCGCCAGATCCAGTACCCCGAGGAAGGATCGCTCGGCGGGACTGAACAGGGTCTCCTGCACATCATAGGGCAGGCGCTTTTGCTGTCTGCCTCTGCTCCAGAAGATCGCCAGCACAAGCAGCGCCAGCAACAACAATCCCGATAGGACAAGGGTATTCATGAGAGCACGATCCAGTTCACGACACGAAAGGGGAATTACTTTACCACAGCCGCCACGGAGCAAGGCAGCAGACCCGTGTATAGAAAGTGAAAAGTCCCGTCTTTTTATCTATTTGTCATCAGGCGGGGGTTCATATGACCAGCCCCAGCAGGCACAATAGGGATAGAGTAAGAAATCCCATTTCAAGGAGAGCAGGATGCAAAAGCAATTGGTGGTCACCGTGATCGGTGCAGACAAACCCGGGATCGTCGAGAGTCTGGCAGCTATCATCAGCCGCGAGCAGGGCAACTGGCTGGGCAGCGCCATGAGCGAACTGGCGGGCCAGTTTGCCGGTATCCTCCATGTCTCTGTCCCCGATGAGCACTATCGCAGCCTGTGCGAAGCACTGGCCCTGCTACCGGATCTGACCATCAGCTTTGCCGAAGGGACACCGACCGCCGAGCCAGCCCATCAAGTCATGATGACGGTGACCGGCAACGACCGCCCCGGCATCGTCCATGAAGTAGCCAGCATCCTGCGCCAGCTCGAGATCAACGTGGCCGATCTCACCACCGGCTGTGAACCGGCGCCCCACTCCGGCGCCCCGCTCTTCTATGCCCATGCGCTGGTTGCCCTGCCCGACGGGCTCGCGATGGATACGCTTATCACCGCGCTGGAATCCCTCTCCGACGATCTGGTGGTCGACATCGACGAAGCGTTCAGCGAGCAGTAACAATACTGTCATTTATTTGTCATATATTAACGCCATAACTGCCGCGCAGACGCGACCTGAAACAGAGGCACAAGATGAGCACCGACAAGCAGTATGAAGAGAAAGAGCTGAGCTGGCTCTCATTCAATGAACGGGTGTTGCAAGAGGCAATGGACAAGACGGTGCCCCTCATCGAGCGGGTTCGTTTTCTGGGGATCTTCTCCTCCAACCAGGATGAGTTCTTCAAGGTACGGGTATCGGACGTCAAGCGCCGCATCCTCATCAATGAAGTACATGGTGGCGACGATGAAGCGAAAGTGCTGCTGCGCGCCATCCAGCAAAAAGTGATGGCGCTCGGTGAAGCGTTCGACAACACCTACAAGGAGCTGTTGATTGCGCTGGCCCGCCACAACATCTTCCTGGTCAACGAGAACCAGCTCTCCGATGCCATTCAGAAGTGGCTGCGGGTCTTCTTCAAGGAGAAGGTGCTGCGTCACATCATCCCGATCCTGCTCAACAAAGAGGTCAATCCGGTCAAATTCCTCAAGGATGAGTACACCTATCTGGCCATCGAGATGAAGAAGAACGGTCAGGTGATCCAGTACGCCCTGGTGGAAGTGCCGACCGACGACCTCCCCCGCTTCTTCCAGCTGCCGCCGGAAGGGACCCGCCGCAAGAAGCAGATCATCATTCTGGATAACGTCATCCGCTTCTGCCTCGACGAGATCTTCAAAGGCTTCTTCGACTACGACGAGATTGCCGCCTATGCGGTGAAGCTGACCCGGGATGCCGAATATGACCTATCCGACCAGCTGGACTTGAGCTTGGTGGACAAGATGAGTGACGGCTTGAAGCAGCGCCTCACCGCCATGCCGGTGCGCTTCGTCTACGAGCGGGAGATGCCCGCTGCCATGATAAGCTTCCTCAAGCTCAAGCTGCAGATCAGCTCCTACGACGCCATCATGCCGGGCGGGCGCTATCACAACTTCAAGGATTTCATCGGGTTCCCCAACGTGGGCCGTGACTATCTGGAAAACCCCAAGCTGCCGGCCCTCGATTGCCGCGATTTTGACGGCTTCGTCAACGCCTTCGATGCGATTACCAAGCAGGATATTCTGCTCTACTACCCGTATCACAAGTTCCACCACTTCACCGAGCTGGTGCGCCAGGCGGCGTTCGATCCGGCGGTGAGCGCCATTCGCATCAATATCTACCGGGTCGCCAAGAAGTCGCGCATCATCCACTCCCTCATTGATGCAGCCAACAACGGCAAGAAGGTGACCGTGGTGGTCGAGCTGCGCGCCCGTTTCGACGAAGCGGCCAACATCGACTGGGCCAACATCCTTACCGATGCCGGGGTCAAGGTGGTGTTCGGGGTACCGAGCCTCAAGATCCACTCCAAGCTCTGCCTCATCACCCGCCACGAAAATGGCGAGGCGGTGCGCTACGCCCATATCGGCACCGGGAACTTCAACGAGAAGACCGCCAAGATCTACACCGACTTCTCGCTGCTGACCCGCAATCCGGATATCACAGCCGAAGTGGAAGGGGTGTTTGAATACATCGAGTACCCCTATAAGCGATACAAATTCAACCACCTGCTGGTCTCCCCCATCAACAGCCGCCGTCAGCTCTATCGCCTCATCGACAACGAGCTCTCCAACGCCAAGGCGGGCCAGCCGAGCGGCATCATCCTCAAGATCAACAATCTGGTGGACAAGGATCTCATCAACCGGCTCTATGCCGCCGGGCAGGCCGGGGTGCCGATCCAGATGATCATCCGTGGCATGTGCGCCCTGCGTCCGGGCGTACCGGGCCTCAGTGACAACATCAAGGTGATCAGCATCATCGACCGCTTCCTCGAGCACCCGCGGGTGATGGTGTTCCACAACAAGGGCAACCCCCAGCTCTATATCTCCAGCGCCGACTGGATGAGCCGCAATATCGACGGCCGGATCGAGGTGGGCACCCCCATTTATGATGAGCGCCTCAAGCAGCGCATCATGGACATTCTCGAACTACAACTGAGTGATACCTGCAAGGCGCGGGTCATTGATGCCGACCAGCAGAACGAATATGTGAAGCGGGGCAACCGCCGCAAGATCCGCTCTCAGGTGGCGATTTACGACTATCTCAAACGTATCGAGTCAAACAATGGACAATAGTCTCTATGCCGCCGTGGATCTCGGCTCCAACAGTTTTCATATGGTGATCGCCCATCTGAGCGAAGGGCGTTTTCGCATCGTCGATCGCATCAAGGAGCGGGTGCGGCTGGCGGAAGGGATGGATGAGCAAAAACGCATGAGCCCGGAGGCGATGGAACGCGGTCTCGCCTGCCTGTCGCTGTTTGCCGAGCGGCTCACCAACATCAAACCGGATCAGATCCGCATCGCCGGTACCTACACATTGCGCCGTGCCAGCAACGCGCGCGAGTTTGTGAGTGAAGCAGCCAAGGTGCTCAACCACCCTATCGAGATCATCAGCGGGCAGGAAGAAGCACGGCTCATCTATCAGGGGGTCGCCCATACCCAGCATATCGAGGGCCAGGTACTGGTGATCGATATCGGCGGCGGCAGCACCGAACTCATCATCGGTGAAGGGTTTGAACACAAGGCCCTTACCAGTCGCAAGATGGGCTGCGTCAGCTTTACCCAGAGCTTCTTTGCCAGCGGCAAGCTGAGCGACAAGCACTTCACCAATGCCGTGCTGGAGGCGCAGCACCAACTCGCCCCCATCGTCAACCAGTACCGCAAGCTGGGCTGGCAGAGCTGCCTTGGCAGCTCAGGCTCCATTCGTACAGTACGGGATGTGCTGCAAGGTGAGGGGCTGACCGATGGCAGTATTACGCTGGAGGGGCTGGAGCGGCTCAAGGCGCTGATGATTGAGCGCAAGCGAGTCGATAACCTCAAGCTGACAGGGCTTACCGAGGAGCGTCAGGAGGTGTTTGCCGCTGCGGTCGCCATCCTGCTCGGGCTGTTTACCTCGCTGCCCATCGAGCGGCTCGACTACTCCGATGGTGCCCTGCGCGAAGGGTTGCTTTATGAATTCGAGGAGCGCTTGCAGCACCACGATATTCGCGAGCGCACCGCACAGGCGCTCGGTACCCACTACCGGATGGACCGCAAACAAGCAGCCCGGGTGGAGCAGAGCGTGCTGACGCTGTTTGATGCCTTGCAAGAGCCCTGGCAGATGGAGATAGAGCCCTATCGCGCCATCCTCGGCTGGGCGGCGCGGCTGCACGAAATTGGCCTTGCCATCAACTACAGCGGCATTCACCGCCACTCCGCCTATATCCTGCAACACACCGACCTGCCTGGCTTCAACCAGGACGATCAGGCCCTGCTGGCGGCGCTGGTACGCTTTCAGCGCAAGGGGCTCAAGCTCTCCGAGCTGCCTCCCCTGCCCAACCACGACATGCAGACGGTGCTGCGCTGCATCCGCATCCTGCGCCTCGCTGTCGCCGCTCACCACAAGCGCCAGGACAACCTGCTGCCCGAGTGGAAAGTCGCGGTACAAGGGGATCAGCTGGTCGTGACCCTGCCGATCGACTGGTGCGAGGAGAACCGTCTCCTGATGCAAAATCTGGAGAAGGAGCATCGTTATTGCCAGGAGCAGGGCTGGCCACTGTTGTTCCAGCTCGGCTAAATCGGAAAGATAAATTAAAAAGGCAGCCCACTGGCTGCCTTTTGCATGTCAATCTCCCGGTTACTGCAACTCGGGCAACAACCACTTGGCCATCTCGAAGTAGATGATAAGGCCGGTGCCATCCACCAGTGTCGCGATGAATGGCGCAGAGACCACCGCCGGATCGATGCGGAAACGACGCAGCACCATGGGAATAATGGACGCGACCGTGGCACTCCAGAGCACGATGGCGATGATGGTAAAGGTCACCACCATGCCAATCTGGGGACCGACGCCGAGACTCCATGCCCGTACCCAAGCCGCCATGGCAATGGCACCCGAGATGAGCAAACCGGTGGAGAGCTCCTTTTTCAGCACTGTGCCGAGATTGCGCAGGCTCACCTCCCCGACCGCCATGGCACGTACTATGGTGGTGGTGATCTGGGTGCCGCTGTTACCGCCAGTACCGATCAGGAGCGGAATGAAAAAAGCCAGCGCGATGGCCGCTTCCAGCTGCTCCTCAAATGCCCGCAGCACGCTGCCGGTGTAGGCTTCTGCCACAAACAGGATGAGCAGCCAGCCCACCCGTTTGCGCCACAGCTGCCAGGGCGTCGCCTGCAAGTAAGGGGTATCGAGCGGTGATGAGCCCCCCTGCATCTCGGCATCCTCGGTGGATTCGAGCTCCAGAATATCCGCCGCATCATCGACATGGAAAATACCGACCAGTCGCCCCTGATCCTCGACCGGCAATACCGACAGGTCGCGGTCGATCAGCAGGCGCGCTGCCAACTCCTGATCCGCACGGGCGTTGATCCGCACCGTCTCCCGATCCATCAGGGTCGCGACGCTGGCCAGCGGGTCAGCGATCAGCAAGGTCTTGAGGGAGAGGCTCCCTTGCAGACGACCATCCCCGTTGACCACATAGATATGGCGAAACAGCTGGGCATTATCCCAGGCATCGTGGATCAGCTGTTTGGCGTGACCGACAGTGTCCTCCTCCCGCACCGCCAGATATTCGTGGCGCATGTTGGCCCCCACCGACTCGGTGGGCCAATCCAGCAGGGAGTAATAGATGGCCTGAGCCTGGGTCGGGAAGCGAGCCAGCAACATGGTGCGATCCTGACGACTCAGTTTGCGCAGGATGGCGACCATATCACGGCGGGGAATGGCCTCCTGCAACACGCTGACGATGCTGCCATGGAGCCGCTGCAACAGGCGCCCGGCACTCTCGGCCGAGAGTGAACCAAGCAGTTCGGCCCCTTGCGGGATTGGCAGGGTATCAAAGATGCAGTTGAGCTCTTCCGGACGCAGGGTCAGCAGTTGATCGGCGCGCTGAACCGGATCCAGATTATGTTCCAGCCAACCCTGCAGGGCGGCCAGATCGAGCAGTTGGTGACGGTTAAGAATGGTATGTGTTTTCTTCATCACAGATATCCTCATGTGATTTCAGGCGAACCTGAATGCCTCCGGAAATAGCCGGATGCAACGACAAGAAAACAGCAATTTGATTGACGAGTAATAGGCAGGAAATGACGCCGTTCGGCGTGTCATCATCCCCACGTACCAGCTTTAGCACTGTATAACGTATCCGGTATGCCGGAAGCCACTTGGGTTTACACCTTAATCCGATGAAAACTGTCCTGATCTTGGGCGTCTCTGGACGTCGTGAGATCAGTGGCCTGTGTTTATACAGGAGCCTCGCCTAACGAGATGCTGCAAATAATTCGCACAACCCTCTGTTGTGCGGGCGGCATGATTATCCAATCCCGCAGGGAGGTCAACCCCGCAACCACCATTAAATTGGCAACGGCAACAGCTTGTTACAATTGGCAGGAGATGACACGAAACCAATTTTCATAGTCTGGACAAAAAAAAGGCCCCAAAGGGGCCCTTCTTTAATTAGCGAATATAGTCAAATAGTGTCAGACGGCTTATTTTGCTGAAAGAGAGTTGCGAGGCACTCAATGCCGCATCCTCTTTTGACAGCGCGGAAATCACTTCATAGAGATCCGCTTCCGATACCTTGGCTCTCGCCTCGGTGTTGAGGGTACTCAACCCCTCGTTAGAATCCATGACTGCCTCGAGACTGTTCATCCTGCCGCCCAACTCACCCAACCCATGATCGATATTCAGGCGGGCATTTTTCATATGAACGGTGGCATCGGCTACTTCCAGCGCAAAGTTGTCAGCGGTAATAGCAGGATCACGCAAGGCGGTAATAAAATCCGACATACCATTCAATATGTTGTCATTCTTCGGTGGATTAAGATCAAACTGCTGAGCCGCACCACCTGCAGGCAAATCAAGGGTCAACTCCAGACCATTAAAGGGGATCTTGGTGCCAGCAGTGTAGTTACCCGTTTGCAACGTATTGCCACCGGCATCCTTGATATCATAGGTATCAGGCGGACCTATGGTGGTTGATACGGTATAAGTGTTGCTGGGCAGTGCCGAGTTATAATTGGACTTATAGAAATTATCAAAGTTACCCTGATCGCCTATCCCGACCTTGATATTTGCAGTGGTTGCACTGGCGGTTCTTCTGGTCGCCACGATTTCAAACAGATCCTGCCCGGAATCATTGGCAGCGATTTGTACTGTGGGTGAGACCTGAATATTTCGCTGACCTGGATCACCCTGATAAATATATTTTCCGTTGACGTCTTTTATATATGGCTGGGTCTTGCTCTGATTGCCACCAAATATAAATTCACCCGATGAGTTTTTGCTATTCATCAGGTCGAACATCTGCTGCTGCAACCCTTCAAGCTCGCTGGCGATGGCCTTGCGATCATCCATGCTGATAGCGCCATTATTTGACTTCTGGATCAGGGTCTGGGCACTGAGCATCGCCGTATTAAGAGAATCCAATACTGTCTCTTCATGCCCCAGGCTGTTTTCCAGCAAGCTGCCATTGACACTGTACTGCTTGAACAGGTCAATCTCCTTGGTCAGAGCCATCTTCTGACTCATCCCTGCGGGATCTTCTCCAGCTGTCTGAAATTTATTGCCGGTTTGCAGTTGTTGATAGGCAGTATTCAACCGCTCGTTGGCACTGTTGAGGGAATATAAATTCCGGTCGTAGATCATGTTAGTGGTGATGCGCATGACGTTACCTCACGGAAGAGAGCAGTGTATCGAAAATGGTTTTGGCCGTGCTGACGATTTGCGCCGATGCCGCATAGGATTGCTGGAAGCGGATCAGATTGGCAGCTTCCTCCTCCAGATTGACCCCTGACACGCTTTCAAAGATGCCGGTGCTCTGGATAAGCTTGGACTCATTGGCCTTGAGCAACGTTTTTGCCTGACTGGTATTGTTACCCACTTCCATCACCAACCCGGAATAGGCCTGGTTGAAGGTCATCTTGTCGTTGGTCGTCCCACCATTGGTGCTCTTGCGCACCAGATCCTTGTTTTGCAGCTCGGCCAGAACCAGGCCATTGCTGTTATCGGCAAAGCCATTGCTGTTGTAACTGAGCTTGAAGCTGTCACCGGCATCCACCGTGCCGGTGATGCTGAACTCGTAGCCGGGGGCCTGTTTCGGGTTGGCATAGACTGCGGCTCCGGCGGGGAAAGGGTTGACGATCGCAGACATCAGGTTTTGCCCTTTGCTGCTCGCAGGGGCAGTGCCAATCAAGGTAGTACCATCGGCTTGAAACACCTGATAGTTACCACTGCCATCAATTTTGACGACCTGGGGCGCTGTCGGGCTCAGACTATTGGTACCAAAACCTGACCCTGCACCTGTATTGAATACGCCACCCAGTTTGATATCAGCCCCGCCGCCATTATTGGTGGTCTTTTCCGCTTTAAGCGGAGAAGCCAAGGCCAAATCTTCCGGTCGGGTGATCAGCTGACCCAGACCGGCGGCCGCACTTTTGGTGGGTTGCAGCAACAGTCTGTCACCCGCAGCCGGCGTGCCGGTGAGATCGATCGAGATCCCGTGCCCAGTCAGCTCAAAGGTTGCTGGTGGGGTAGCCCCCGCTGTGATCAAGGTACGATTGCCAGACTTGTCGAGCGAGAACACCTCATAACCGGTAGCACTGCTAAATTGCACTTCGTAATCAAACGGAGTCACTGATGTCCCCTTGCCCGGCACGAAGCTGACATTCGCCCCGACCGTCCCCGTGTTATTGCCGTAGGGTAAGCCCTTGCTGGTAGGCAGGGTGAAGATATCACCGCCAATCTCGTTATCCAGATCCATCCCGAGGCGGTTCTGCTGGTTCATCGCATCGGCCATCGCCACGGCCAGCTGCCCCAGTTCGCGCTTGGTCGGCTCAAGGTCGGTACGCGCCTTGAACAGCCCCCCCATGGCACCACCAAACGTATCGTGATCGATGGTTGCCTTGTTCGCCCCCAGGGTCAGCTGCAGCTCCTGATCCCGGGAGTCAGGATCTCCTGCAATCACCTTGAACTGGGCGACGCCCCCATCGAGGATCAGCGAATGGCCAGTGCTCATATTGACCAGCATGCTGCCGTTGGGTTGGGCTACGGTGCGAATATCCATCTTCTCCGACAGCTGACGGATCGCCTCATCCCGTTGATCAAACAGCATCAGGTTCTCTTCGGGTGACCCCTGGGTGCGGATGATGGCCTGATTAAGATCATTGATGCTGGTGAGCAGGCTGTTGACCTGCTTGGTTTCATCTTCAATGCGGGTGTTGAGGGTATCGCTCTGCTTGTCGAGCTGCGCCGAGAGGGTATGAAAACGGTTGACCATGCCACTCAACTCCGTCATCACCACCTTGCGACCACCGATCTCGGCAGGCGATTCATTGGCAGAGTGAAATGACTTGAAGTAGGAGGTGATGGCCGCCCCCACGCTGTTGCTGGTATCCCCAAGCAAGCTGTCAACGCCAGCCAGCTGCTCATAATGGGTCAGGGAGGCATGATAGGCAGAGGTATCACGACGCACCTCCCCCTGCATATAGTCGTTGATTACCCGCTGGGTCTTGATGTCACCGGTCCCTAGACCGATGGTATTGGTATACACCAGCGTACGCTCACGCACATAGCCCTGGCTATTGACGTTCACTATGTTGTTACTGGTGGTCTGCAGCAGGCGTTGCTGTGCCAGCACGCCCGATGAACCAATCCCAAGCAGGTCGCTTGCCATACGTTACAGCTCCATCTCGTTGTATTGGGCAATGGCGTCACTGCGCAATACCTGTTTCAATTTTCTGGCGTAGTGCGGGTCGGTGGCATAACCCGCCTGTTGCAGCGCCTCAAAGTAGCGATCAGGACTATCCACCTTCGCCAGGGCTCCCTTGTAGCGAGAGCCGGAAGTGAGGAAGTCCACGTAGTCGTTGAAGCTCTCTTCAAACGACTCATAGGAGCGAAATGCCGCTTTCTGGCGGGAGGCAACGCCTTGCTCATACTCGAGCGTGCTGACCACCGCCTTGGGCCCTTCCCAGCGCGGATCGGCCTTGATGCCAAACAGGTTATGGGTCACCTGCCCCTCGCCATCCTTGATCACCCGCTTGCCCCAACCGCTCTCCAGTGCCGCCTGGGCGACCAGTACCGCCGGGCTTAACCCCAGCTTGTCGGCCGCTTTCTTGGCCAGCGGCATCAGGCGATTAACGAACTCTTCCGGCGTATCGAACTCTTTGCCCCCACTACCGGTGGCACTGCCCTCTTCGCTGGTCATGCGTCCCATGGGCGGAATGCTGCGGTGCGGTCGACGGGGCATAGTGAGTGCGTGACTCTCCTTTGCCCCCTCGGTCATCTCTTTTTCAGCAAAATCTTTGCCAACTTTTGATGCCGCGATCAAATCATCTGCTGCGGCCGTGGGTGGCTGATAGGGTTTGTAGGTCCGTTCGGTGCGCTGCGGCATCTTGAGCACCCGTCCATCCTGATGGGTAAAGGTCTCGGGAGAGAGCTGTTTGGCCACCATGTCAGCCAATCCCAGCCCCCCCTTGCTGGACATGTCGGCGACTCGCTGCTCATCCAGCATCCCTTCATAGAACTGGGTATAGCTGCTGTTCATCGGGTTGTCCTGAGTCAACACCCCGTTGGCCTGACGCATGCTCTGAAACAGCATCTGGGTAAAGATTGACTCGAACTGGCGTGACGCACTCTTGAGCGCTTCGGCCTGCCCCTCTTTGCTTTGGCTCATCTGGCGCAGACGGTCCAGGTTCTTGATGTCCTGTACCATCCCGAGATTCATGCCGCTGTTGCTGTCAAACTCCGCCATTTTGCTTACCTCATTGCCACCCGTGGCAACCACTTGCCGCTTGTTACAATATGACCAGTTGCCCCTCGATGGCGCCTGCCTGCTGCAGCGCCTCAAGGATGGCCATCAAATCACCGGGGGCGACCCCGACCTGATTGACCGCCCGGACCAAATCGTCCAGGGTCGCACCGGTATCAAACTTGAACATCCGCCCCGGCTCCTGCTGGACATTGATGGTCGAGTTGTTGGTCACCGTCGTCTCTCCTCCCGCCAACGGGTTGGGCTGGGAGACCTGCTGGTTTTCGGCGATGGTCACCGTCAACCCGCCGTGGCTGATGGCCGCCGGTTTGAGCTTGACCTGACTGCCGATCACTATGGTGCCAGTGCGGGAGTTAACGATGATCTTGGCCGCCTCGTTGGCCGGATCCACCTCCAGATTCTCGATGGTGGCGAGATAGGAGACGCGCTGACCCGGATCCCGCGGGGCATAGACCTTGACCGAGGTGGCATCGAGCGCCTGAGCGGTATTGGGCCCCACCAGATCGTTGACCACATCGGCCAGACGGCGCGCAGTAGTAAAATCGGGGCGGTTAAGGTTGAAGGTGATGGTGTCACCCTGACTGAAGGAGTTGGGCACCTCCCGCTCCACGGTCGCACCGTTGGCAATCCGCCCGACGGTCGGGGTATTGATCACTACCTTGGAACCATCAGCCCCCTCGGCCCCCAGACCACCAACCACCAGACTGCCCTGGGCGACCGCATAGACCCGGCCATCGAGCCCTTTCAGGAAGCTCTGCAGCAGAGTGCCACCCCGCAGGCTCTTGGCCTCACCGATGGCAGAGACCGTCACGTCGATGGTCTGGCCCGGCTTGGAGAAGGGGGGCAGGTCGGCATGGATCGCCACCGGAGCCACATCCTTGATCTTGGGCTTGATGTTATCCGGCACCTTGATGCCAAAGTTGTTGAGCATGGTACGGAAGGTCTGCTCGGTGAAGGCGTTGTTCTTCTCGCCAGTACCGGGCAACCCCACCACCAGACCGTAACCAATCAACTGGTTGTTACGCACCCCTTCAACCGAGCTGATGTCCTTGATCCGGGCCGCATTGGCCACACCCAAGGGCAGCAGACAGCAAAGCAGAGTGACAAGACGGAGTGACTTCATAACATCTCCTAGAGCGGCCACCAGGGACCATTGAAAAAGCTGGTAAGCCACCCTTGCTCCTGGCTATTGGCCAGATCGCCGGTACCACCGTAGTAAATGCGGGCATTGGCCACTTTCTGGGATGAAACGCTGTTATCCGACGTCACATCCTCCGGGCGAATAAGGCCGGTGATCCGGATATATTCATTGCCATTATTGAGCATGATCCACTTCTCGCCACGCACCACCAGATTGCCGTTGGGCAGCACCTTGGCCACGCTGACCGAGATATTGCCCTGCAGGCTGTTGCTCTGGTCCGCTTTGGCCTGGCCCTTGAACGCGCTGTTCTGACCAATGGAAGCCGAAAGATCATAGGGACTGGCGGTGACCGGCACGCCACCCAGCTTGACCGGATCCAGATTGAATTTATTGTCCTTGCCACTCTGGGTATTGGCCTTTTTCGAGGCGGAGGTCGACTCCGACAACTCGATGGTAATGATGTCGCCTACCTTGTGCGCCTTGATATCCGAATAGATGCCATTGACCTGATCCGGCTGGAAAATCGCCCCTGTCGGTCGCACCGACACCGGCTCCGACTCCCCGTAGACGGGGGAAAACTCGGGATCATCAGGCTTAGGCGTATTGGGAGTGCTGCTACACCCTCCCAGCACCAGCAATCCCAGCATCCATACGGCTTTCATCATGCACCTCCTAATTAGGTACGCTGGATCAGGAAGGACATCATGCCGTCCACGGCGGAGAGCACCTTGGAGTTCATCTCGTAGACCCGCTGAGCCTGAATGAGGTTCACCAGCTCTTCGGTCACGTTGACGTTGGAAGTCTCCAGCATCCCCTGTTTGATCACCCCCAAGCCATCGGCACCGGCAGTCCCCTGGGCGGCAGCACCGCTGGATTGGGTCTCGACGAACATGTTCTCCCCCATCGGCTGCAAGCCGCTGGCGTTGACGAAGTCAGAGATGTTGATCTGACCGACGACCTGAGACGCGCCATCGCCCTTGAGCTGCACCGAGACCTGTCCATCTTCACCCACCGTAACGCTCTGGGCGTTTTCCGGGATCTGGATTTCCGGTTGCAGCGGGTAGCCATTACCCGGGGTCACTATGGTCCCTTCATCGTTGAGGGTGAACTGACCGTTGCGGGTATAGGCTGCACTGCCATCCGGCAGCTGAATTTCAAAGTAGCCACGACCACTGATCATCAAATCGAGCGAGTTGTCGGTGGTTTGCACGTTGCCCTGGCTGTGGTTTTTCTGGGTCGCCACCACCTTGGCACCCGCCCCCAACATCAGGCCGGAAGGAAGCTCGGTATCGGCAGAGGAGCGGCCACCGGGCTGGTTGATGTTTTGATACAGCAGATCTTCAAAGATGGCCCGTGACTTTTTAAAGCCCACGGTGCTGGCGTTCGCCAGGTTGTTCGAGGTGACCGAAATATTGGTCTGCTGTGCATCCAACCCGGTCTTGCTGATCCAGAGTGCGGGATTCATAGGTAACTCCTTGATTAGCTGATTCGCAGCAGTTGGGTTTGAGCTTCATCATTCTCTTCGGCCGTCTTCATGATTTTGACCTGAGTTTCGAACTGGCGTTGCAGCCGGATCAGGTTGGTCATCTCATCCACCACATTGACGTTGCTCCCCTCAAGGGAGCCGGCAATCAGGCCGACATTGGCAGAGGCGGGTTCATTCTGGCCATCCTTGCGGCGAAACAGACCATCTTGCCCCTTCTCCACCGCATCGGCGGCCGGATTGACCAGCTTGATCCGCTGAAAATCTTCCGGCAAGTTGGCGGCAGCCCCCTCAGGACGACCGCTGATGGTGCCATCCCGATTGATCTCGAGTTTCTCCATCGGCATCGGCAACACGATTGGCTGACCGCCGTCATCCACCACATTCAGACCGGTCGAGGTTTGCAAGTTGCCGGTCGCATTGACCTGCAAATTCCCCATGCGGGTATAGGCTTCACCACCCTTGGGATCCTGCACGGCAATCCAGCCCGGACCATCCACAGCCACGTCCAGATCCCGTCCGGTGGTCATCAGCATGCCATGCTGCAAGTTCTGCCCCGGGCGCTCAGCCATGGCAAAGACCCGGCTTGGCAAGCCCTCTCCGAACGCCTGCATGCTTCTGGCCTGCTCGAAATCGGACTTGAAGCCGGTGGTATTGGCATTGGCGAGGTTGTTGCCCCGAACAGCCAAGCTGTTCATGGTCTCTTTGGCCCCGGACATGGCGATATAAAGCAGGTGATCCATGGAATTCTCCGTCAAACAGATGACTCTGACAGGAGAAATGCAATTAGAGTGCCAACAGCAGAAATATGGGGGGGTAAGGATGGGAATGTGACAGAAATAGAGAGGGGGCCAAGCCCCCTCTCATTATCATTTATTGCGCGATTAACGGATCTGCAGGATGGTCTGCTGCAGCGAACTGTTGACCTCCAGAGAACGGGAGTTGGCCTGGAAGTTACGCTGGGCAGTGATCAAGTCCACCAGCTCCGAGGTCAAATCCACGTTGGACTGCTCCAGCGCTGAAGATTTTATGCCACCAAACGTACCTGAATTAGGAGTGCCTGGCAATGCATCCCCTGAGAGCAAGGACTGCCGCCAGGATGTATCGCCAACCTGAGTCAATCCTTGCGAGTTGGCAAACTTGGCCAGCGCAACCATAGCCACTTTTAACGTCGTAGCATTACTGTATGTGGCAGAAACAACACCGTCTGGCGTAATTTCAACCTTTGTTAGACGGCCCACTGTCGCACCATCCTGAGTCAATTTGTTGACTTCAAAAGGTGAGTTGTATTGGGTAACAGTCCCAAGACGAATTTCCAACGTCTGAGTCGGATCTGCACCATTATTGATAATCCCTGCTCCACCAGCGCCATTGCCCAACGCAACAGTCTTGATAGGCGCAACCGGTATGGTTGTATCCAGCTTACCCGAGGGAGTAAATGTCATCTGCAGACCAGTGGGAATACCTGCACCTGGACTCGCCGTACCACCATTAATATTTATAGGCTTGTCTCCTTCATACATGAACATACTCCAAGTTCCCGGGTTCAAAGGCTGCCCCGCATTGGCCGGATCTTCATGGCGGACAAAATACTTGGTGATTGTATGGGGAGCACCAAGGGAATCATAAATAGTTACAGATGTTGAATGAGCATATGTTGACGAGTTAGTGCGATCAAAATTAGCGGGTAAAGTAGGCTTTGTTTTACTATCGATACTCAAGTTAAAACTTGCCTCCACCAATGAAGTCATTTTAGGCTCACCAGCCCTATCAGGTATTTGAATAGGCTTGGTCGCATTAATACTGACCGCCTTGGGCGTACCATCAGGATTAATTTCATAGCCTTGCAGGTAATGGCCCTGATTGTTGACCATATAGCTGTTTTCATTGAGCTTAAAGGCGCCGGCACGGGTATAGGTGCGATCCAGGTTGGTCAGGCCATCGGAGGTCACAAAGAATCCATTCCCCTGAATCGCCAGGTCCAGCGCGTTATTGGTAAATTGCAGCGCCCCCTGGTGGAACTGCTGGGCAACCGCACCGGTCGCCACACCGTTACCGACCTGAGTCTTGGCATTGACAAAGATGGAGTTGGCGTAGACATCCGCAAACTCGGCACGGGACTCTTTAAAGCCCATGGTGTTAACGTTGGCAATGTTGTTGGCGGTGACGTTCAAGTCTTTTTGTGCCGCGTTGACACCGCTCAAGGCATTGTTAAATGACATATCCAGCTCCTTAGATCGATGCTGTCGACGTGGTTTTTGACGGTGTAACCGTCGGATTTGAATTGGTGCCTGAAATTTGCAAAATATTGTTCAGATATTCGCTCCCCAGCCCTCTCAAGTTGAGGCGGGTCGGGTTGGTGGCATTGCCCAAGGCAACGCTATCCACTTTGGCATAAGCGTATGCAGCAATATTTTCCGACTTGCCATCAAGAGTACCGCTGGCTTTGACGACATACTTGCCTGCAGAAACTCGGTTACCAGCCTTGTCTGTACCATCCCAAGCAACTTCTACGTTACCTTTTTGCTCTCCTTCCAGAGGAAACTCTTTGATAACTTGTCCCTTTTCGTCTTCGATAGTGATTTTGATATTCGCATATTTATTAGTAGTGCCAACCGCTACGACTGCTGATAGTGGCCCCTCTTTGTCTAAATAGCTTATATTGCTTGGCAGTAGCACATTTTGACCTACCAAAGAGGATGCTTGCAGGGCTTGACTGGAAATCATCTGGTCATTGAGTTTCCCCATCTGGGTAGACAAACTACTAATCCCCTCCGAAGTTGACATGGACGCCATTTGGGAAAGCATCTGGGCATTGTCGACAGGCTTGAAGGGGTCTTGATACGATAATTGCATTGTTAGCAGCTTCATAAATGAAGCCTGATCCAGCTCTTTCTTCGGCGCCGTTGTGCTGCCTGTCGTCTGGGTCGTGGTACGGCTGATGCCGTTCACATTATTGGTTGTATCGACCATGCTGCATCCCTCCTATCAGGACTTGCCAAGCTGGAGCGTCTGCTGCAGCATCTTCTTGGCCGAATCTGCAACCTGTACGTTGGTCTGGTAGCTGCGCGAGGCGTTGATCATGTCGGCCATCTCTTCAACCATGTTGACGTTTGGCTTGAAGATAAAACCGTCTTTATCCGCCATCGGGTGGTTGGGGTTGTACTCCTTGAGCAGTGGCGCCTTGCTCTCGACAATCCCCTTCACCTCAACCCCGACCGAGCCCTGCTTGTCAGACATCGCCTGATCGAGCTGGGCGGCAAAGACTGGCCGCCTGGCGTGGTAAGTATTTTCCACACTGGAGCTGACGCTGTCCGCGTTGGCCATGTTGCTGGCAACCGTGTTGAGGCGCACTGACTGTGCGCTCATAGCCGAGCCTGCTATGTCAAAGACCTTGAACAAACTCATCACTGCTCTCCTTTCAGGGCCTTGAGCAGGCCACTGATTTTGCTATTCATAAATTCAAGGGAGGTTTGATACTCGAGGCTATTGCGCAGAAATTCGCTGCGCTCCTGCTGCACATCGACTGTATTGCCGTCACCGGTATCCGGTTGCAGCGGGTTGCGATATTGCACGGTACCTGGGGCGTCCATATTCAAGGCAAAGTGCTTTTCGCTGGTCGTTGCCAAACCAAACCCCTGATGCGACTGGGCCTCCTGCAATGCCTGAGCAAAATTGATATCCCTGGCTTTGAAGCCCGGGGTATCTGCGTTGGCAATATTGCTGGAAAGCACCTCAGCACGCTTGGCGCGAACGCTTATGGTGTGTTGATGCACACCGAATGCCTTGTCAAATGAAAGAGCCATAGCACACCTCCTGCTTGGTTTATTTTGTTTGCAAGAGGCGTGCCATAAGCAAATCACTCAGATCGATGGTTTGGGTATGAGCACATTTCAGACCGAAAACGGCAGGAGCATCTCGTGCATTGAGTCAGACGGCATCATTTGGCCACCTTAAGGTTTCAACCACTTTTGCAGTGGCGAGATATGGTAGGTAAATAGAAAGACTGAGCTGTAGATAAAGAAAGAGGGAAGCTCGTAGCTTCCCTCTTTGCATGAACTGGCAATATTCGGCAGACCCCGAATATCAGGGCCCTCAAGCCTATTTGACCTTGTAGACAATCCCCGGATTACAGCGGATCATCTCAAACCGATCGGTCAACCCGGCCAGTGACTCCGACGCTCCCAGCATCAGATATCCACCGGGGTTGAGACTGGCAGCAAACTGGTTGAGGATCTTCGACTTCACTTCCGGCGCAAAATAGATGAGCACGTTACGGCAAAAAATAATGTCAAACTTGCCGAGCAGACTATAGCTCTCCAACAAGTTGAGTGGCCGGAAGGTGGTCAATTTTCTGACTCGCTCGGCAACCCGCATCTTGTTGTCACCGTAAGGCTCAAAAAACATCTTCTTGCGCTCCGGTGACAAACCGCGCGCCAGAGCAAGGCTATCGTAAACGCCTTCCTTACACTGATTGAGCATGGTCGTCGAAATATCCGTCCCGACAATCTGCACGCCACCAGGCAAGGTACCCGGCTTTTTCATCTGCTGCTCCAGTGCCGTCATGGCAATGGAATAGGGCTCCTGACCTGACGAGGAAGCGGCTGACCAGATCTTGATGGGGCGGCCACTTTTCCCCAACTCGGGGAAAATCTTGTCAGTAAGAAGCTGAAACGGGTAAGTATCACGAAACCAGAGGGTCTCGTTGGTCGTCATGGCATCTACTACGGCCATTTTCAGGTCACGCTCTCGCACACTCATTGCACGGGTAACCAGATCAGACAGACTCTCGATGCCAAACTGAGCCATCAAAGGTGAAAGACGGCTCTTCACCAGATACTGTTTGTTATCCCCCAGCACAATTCCGCTCTGTACCGCCAGAAAGTTGCTGAACTGTTTGTATAAGTCGTCCGAAAGTGTCTTCATGCAGCTGTTCTTCTTTATTAGAGTGCGTTTTGTACGGCCTTGGCCAATTCATCAGGCTGGAACTTGGCGATAAAATTGTTCGCACCAACTTTCTGCACCATTGCCTGGTTGAATACTCCACTGAGCGAGGTATGCAGAATAACATGCAAATCCTTGAGATTGGGATTATTCCGGATCTCGGCAGTGAAGGTATAGCCATCCATTTCCGGCATTTCGATATCCGAAATAACCAGCGCAACCTGATCCTTGATAGGACCATTTTTGGTCATTTCCAGCAGCATGTTCAATGCTTCGCGGCCATCTTTTGCCAACACGCACTCGACACCGATGGCCTCAAGCGCACGTTGTACCTGTTTGCGTGCCACTGAGGAGTCATCCGCAACAAGAACAGGACGCCCCAGAGTCGGGTGGTCGACACTGGCCTGAACCAGCTCCTCACTAACATCCGTTGCAACCGGCGAAATTTCGTTCAATATCCGCTCAACATCAAGGATTTCGACCAACTCGCCATCGACTTCAGTCACGGCTGTCATGTAGTTGATGCGACCCGCACCTTTGGGCGGAGGCAGGATGGATTCCCAGTTCATATTGATGATGCGCTCGACCGAATGCACCAGAAAACCCTGAATAGAGCGGTTGTACTCGGAGATGATAATGAAGCATTTGCTCAGATCATCAATCGGGCGTTTACCAACTGCCATGCTGAGATCGATGACCGAGATAGTCTGGCCACGAATATGTGCGACCCCGCGGATGCAGGAGTTCAATTTGGGCATCACGGTCAAGGGGGGACACTGCAACACTTCACGCACTTTGAATACGTTGATGCCAAATCTTTGACGTCCATTGAGACGAAACAACAACAACTCCAGCCGGTTTTGCCCCACTAGCTGGGTACGTTGGTTGACCGAGTCCAGGATACTGGCCATAAACACTCCCTAAAAACGCTTGGCATTAATCATGCATGCGTGATGGATTGCGTCAGACTATCGATGTGACAACGAACAGATTCTGAAGCAATCATAGTTAAATATGGTGATATGCGTGAACAACTTATCGACCAACGAGCGAAAATGATTAACCGACTTTTACTCATCAGCCTCTTTTTTGGCAGCATATCTTCCAGCTACGCCTCGGACGTCACTACTTATCTGCAAGAAAAGGCACAAGAGTTCGTTTACAGCCAGCTGGATATTCCGTTGGATGCCAGAGCCGAGGTCACCTCTGCCACGCTGGATGGACGGCTCCCACTGACCCGCTGCGAAGATCTGCTCACTATCAGCTTACCAGCAAAAATGGAAATTCGCCGTAATACAACAGTTTACCTTAAATGTGAGGAAGACAAACCCTGGGACGTCTATCTCCCGGTACGGGTCAGCATTCAAAAACCCTATGTCACTGTGACCAACCCCATCGCCAAGGGGGACCTGCTGAGTGAAAGCCAGCTGGTGTTGGCCTATCAAGATCAGACCCTGATCCGCGGCGACTACCTGACTGACACCGCCCCTCTTATCGGAGTACGCAGCAAGCGGGAGCTAAAACCTGGGCAACCCATCCGTTTGAGCCAGGTTTGTGTAGTGTGCAAAGGGGATCAGGTCACCCTGACGGCAGAAAATAGCAACTTCCAGATCAAAACCATGGCCCGAGCCTTGCAAGATGGCAGCTTCGGAGAGATCATCAAACTCGTCAATATTCGCTCCGGCAAAACCGTTGAGGGTAAAGTCAGTGCGGTAGGTGCCGTATCGGTCACTTTTTAAATCCGGATCCTTGACAACTTTTTTCTAAAGTTTTGATCTGCCGCACCGATAAACAGGTAAGCAAACCTTAAAGCAGACGAAGGTAACTAAAATGGCCATCAACAATATCAACAACTTGGCGAATAATCGGTTGCAAAATACCGCTAATAGCCAGGGGACAGGCAGCAAGTCAGTCACCTCATCGCCCGAGAACAAAGCGGCTACTGTCAAGCTGGACTCCGTCTCCTTGACCAGTGAGGCGCAACAATTGCAAAAGATGCAACAAAACCTCAATACCGCCTCGACCGGCAATGAGAGCAAGGTCGAACAGCTGAAAAAAGCCGTTGCGAGTGGCGAATATCAGGTTAACAGCGACGCTGTGGCCAAGAAGATGTTCAGTTTCGAGGCCAATCTGGACAAAGTTCTGGGATGATGGACTTACCTTCGTTACTGCACACCCAAGATGATTACCTCAGCCAGATGCAAGGCATTCTGGAAGAGGAGTTCAGCTTGCTCGAACAGCATCAGGCCCTGGCCCTGCCCGCACTGACCGAGCGCAAACAGCAGTTGCTTGCTGCGATAGAAACGCTGGACAAGACACTGGCAGAGATGCCAGAACTGGCACTGCAGCTGGCAGCCTATCCCGACGAGATGGCGCAGCTTCGTGCAAAACTGGATGCTTGCCAGGCACAAAATGATATCAACGGTCGCTTGCTTGAATTGAGCATCGTATCAAACCGTCGTCTGGCAACCTTTCTGAGTCAGCTGCGCGATCGCAACAGCCTGACCTATGACGCCAAGGGTAACACTCGCTCTGGCACCCGCTCCTACGGTATCAAGGCCTGACATCTCTTATCAGGCCTTGCATTTTTGCTGTCCATTTTAAAGCACCAGTCGCAACAACTCTCGCCCGTCCTCACACGCATTGACGCGCAGTACCCCGTCCTCATAGCACCCGTAACTGGCAGGCAACTCGCCGCGCGGGAAACAGATTGACCCCGGGTTCATCAATATCCGTTCCCCCTGCCACTCCAGCACCGGCACATGGGTGTGGCCGCTCAGGAACAGACTACCCGGCGGTAGCTGAACCTCGTCCGGGCGATAAAGATGGCCATGGCTGACAAACCAGCGCCGCTCATCGACCAGCAACTGGTTGTAGGGGGCGGTGATGGGAAAGCGCAACAGCATCTGATCCACTTCGGAATCACAGTTGCCCCGCACCGCGATGATTTGCGGAGCCAACTCGTTGAGCCGATCAGCCACAGCGGCCGGGTTATACCCTTCCGGCAGAGGATTGCGCGGGCCATGGTTGAGCAGATCGCCGAGCAGCAGATAGTGATCCGGCTGCCAGGGCTCAAGTTGGGTCAGCACCCGCTCCAGCGCAATGATGCTGCCGTGGATGTCGGAAATGATGGCAAGTTTCATGAAATGCTCCTCACTGCGGGCTGAAATAGAGATCCTTGGTGGCAATCGTCCCTTTCAAATTCTGGCTGGGCAGCCCTCGCAGCGCGGGATCGGCCAGTCTCATCTGATTGTAATGATACACGGGGAGGATCGGCGCCTCCTCAAGTAGCAACTGTTCGGCATGTCGGTAGAGTTCAACCCGGCTCGCGCTGTCCAACGTATTGGCAGCCTGCTCCAGCAACAGATCAAAGTCGGGATTGCAGTAGCCGCTCTCGTTGCGCAGATCCTGACAACGGAAGCTGCCCAGCATGGCAGACGGCTCCACGTAATCGCCAAACAGGAAGCTTCTGGCCACCTGGAAATCACCGCTATCCTTGGCCACCTGATAGGCACCCCACTCCAGACTGTTGAGGGTGACCTGTACCCCCAGCTTCTGCCACATGGCGGCAATGGCCATCGCCATCTGCTTGTGGGTTTCAGCGCTGTTGTAGGTAATGCTCAGCTTGAGTGGATTGGCACTGTTATACCCGGCCGCTGACAGCAACGCTGCCGCTTTGGCCTGGCGGGTTGGCATATCTTCAAGCGCCACAGGCAATATCACCCGGGGGTAACCCGGCATCTCCGGCAACAGCGACCATGCCACCTGTTCATCCTGCCCGCTTACCGATCCAATGAGCTGCTGTCGATCAACCGCCATGGAGAGCGCCTGACGCACCCGCACATCCTGCAGTTCGGGGCGTTTCAGATTGAACGCATAGAGATAGGTGCCAAACAGCGGTAAGCCCCAGAGCCGCTCTGGAGATTCGCGCTTCATCTTCTGGTAATAGCCGAGGGAGACCTTGTTGGTAAGCTGGATTTCACCAGCCTCATAGCGCAGCCGTTCGGCATGTTGCGAAGTGATAGGCAGATAGGTGACCCGTCCGATACGCGTGTGAAGGTCATCCCAGTAGTGGATATTGCGCTCGGCTTCGATCTGCTCGTTCGGCGTCCAGCTTGTCAGCCGATAAGCACCATTGCTCACCAGCTTGCCGGGCTCGGTCCACTGCTTGCCAAATTTGGCTATCGCCTTCTGGTTGACTGGCACAAAGGGGCGCTGACTGATGAGTTGCAGGAAATAGGGAGCCGGCCGCTCCAGAGTGATTTTCAGGATCTGATCGCTTTGCGCTTCAATGCCAAGATTGCCGAGCTCCAGTGCGCCGGCATAGATGGATTGCGCATTGTTGATCCCCGTGGCCAGCAGCAATCCGGCAGAAGGAGAGTTGATGGCCGGATCGAGCAGACGGCGCCAGGCATAGACAAAATCAGCGGCCACCAGCGGCTCGCCACTGGACCATTTCAGTTGGGGTCGCAGGAAGAATCGCCACTCCAGCCCATCTTCACTCACCTCCCAGCGCTGGGCCTGAGCGGGGACGATATGCCCCTGCCCATCTTCGCTGACCAGCCCTTCAAACAGATCGACCAGTACCGCCTCCCCCGGAAAACCGGATCGCACCAGCGCCGGATCCAGTGACTCCGGCTCGGCACCGTTGCCCTTGACTAGGGTTTGCCGATCGGCAAGCAGAGGCTGCTGCTCAACGGTGGTGGCATGGGCCAGGGGCCCAGCCAGCACGGCAAGCAATAGCGGGGAGAGCCAGCGTTGTGCCAGCTTGGGGAAAAAACCATACCTCATGACAAAACCTCGAATAACACCACTGCAGGAGGGGAAGGCCGACGGCGCGCCTGATGAATGCCTGATGCCGCTCTTGTTATCCCCGAAAACGCCCCGTATTGTATCGGGCTTGCCCGGGAGATGGAGTCTTTCGGGTTAATTTTTTCAGGAGTTTTTATGGGTTATGAGTGGCTGGCCCTCGCGTCGGCCAGTTTATGGGCAATTGCAGCGCTAATTTCGGTCAAACCGGCCCGTCATCTCGGCGCATTTGCCTACAGCCGCTGGCGCATGTTTCTGGTCAGCCTGATGCTCGGCACCATGAGTCTGCTCACCGGTGGCTGGCAAACCCTCACCGCAAGCGCCCTGCCCCTGCTCGCCATCTCGGGGCTGGTCGGCATCTTCGTGGGCGATACCGCGTTGTTTGCCTGCATGAACCGGTTGGGGCCAAGACGCAGTGCCTTGCTCTTCTCCTGCCATGCGCTGTTTTCCGCTCTGCTTGGGCTCTGGCTCTTTAATGAACAGCTGACAGGCTGGCGACTGCTGGGGGCCATGCTGGTCTTTGCTGGCGTGATGCTGGCGATCCTGTTTGGCAGACGCAGTAGCAGCAACGAGTGGGAGCAGATCCGTGGCAATCTGGCGCTAGGAATTGGCCTTGGCCTGACGGCGGCATTGTGTCAAAGCGTGGGAGCCATCATCGCCAAGCCGGTGATGATGAGTGGTGAGGTGGATGCGGTGAGTGCATCGGGTATCCGGATGGGCAGTGCCCTGCTGGCCCACTGCGTCCTTCGGCTGGGGCGTTTGCCACTGGCCATGCCGCTCAAACCGGTCAATCGCCATATCCTCGCCATGATTGCCACCAACGGTTTTCTGGCGATGGGGCTGGGCATGACGCTGATCCTGATGGCGCTGCGGCAGGGCGAGGTGGGCATGGTGGCCATTCTCTCCTCCACCACGCCGGTACTGCTGCTGCCGCTGTTGTGGTGGCACTCGGGGGAGCGGCCATCCATTGCCGCCTGGGCGGGTGCACTGATTGCCACCCTGGGCACAGCACTGGTGCTGGGTTTCAGCACTCACTGACCCCCGGCACCATCCCTGATCAGAACAGGGCAATCTCCTCAGCGGTCAGCTCACGGTATTCACCGGGTGCCAGCTCCTCATCTAGCGTCAAGCCGCCCACCCGCTCGCGATGCAAGCCAACGACCTTGTTGCCGATGGAGGCAAACATCCGCTTGACCTGGTGGTACTTGCCTTCGTGAATGGTCAGGCGGGCCTCGCACTCGCCGAGAATTTCCAGCTGGGCAGGACGGGTTTTATCGGTCTCGTTACGCAGGTAGACCCCTTCGGCGAACAGCGCGATCGCATCCGGGCTTACCGGATCGGCCAGCCAGACATGATAGGTCTTGGCACACTCGTGGCGCGGCGAGGTGATGCGGTGGGACCACTGACCGTCGTCGGTCACCAGCACCAGACCCGTGGTATCGAGGTCGAGGCGACCCACCACGTGCAGCTTGCCCATCGCCGGCTCATCCATCAGGAAGAAGACGGTCGGGTGATCCGGATCCTCGTTGGAGCAGACATACCCTTCCGGTTTGTGCAGCATGAAATAGCGGTTGCGCTGCTCCAGCGTCAGCAGCACGCCGTCAAACTCGATCTGGCTCTGCTCATTGATATGAAAGGCGGGCTGCTTGACCACAATGCCATCCACCATGACCTCACCCTGACGGATCAGTTTGCCTGCCAGCGAACGGGTCAAATCGGAACAATCGCACAGAAATTTATCAAGCCGCATTCACAACCTCGGAGTCCAACAAGTAAAGGGGCGTCATTATATCGGGCGGAGGCGACAACGCCACTGTTAAGGGGTTGCCAATTATGACGAACTGGTCATCCGATGTTACACTTCTCCGGTGTGACCCATCCGAACGATACTCATAATAATAAGAGTCAGGAAGCCTTCATGAAGTCTCAAGCATCCTATCCCGTCATTCCCGTCAACCAGCTGAAACCCGGCATGTATGTCATTGCTATCGCCAGCCAGACAGGTGGGATGGAGATCGCCCAGATGGGCTTGGTGACCAGCGTGGCGCAAATTACCAATCTGGTGCGTCAGGGGGTGCTCACGGTACGCATCGATCTGGCTCGCAGCAAACTGGGCAGTGCCGAGAGTGACGCCGTTACCTCCCCCGATCTCAATGCCAACAGCGCCCAGGTAGGGCGCCGTGCCAGTGCCAACGGCGAAGGACGGGAGCTTAAAATCCGCCGCCTCTATCAGGAAGCGCGCGAGCTGCAAGGCAAGTTCATTCGCCACCTCAAAGCGGGTGAACCCATCGACATCACCCCGCTGGCCGAAGTCGCCGAAGAGATGGTGGACACCATGTTCACCCACGGCGATGCCATGCTCTGTCTGGCTCGTATTCGCGCCAAGGATGCCTACCTGATGGAGCACTCCATGAACGTGGCCATTCTGCTGGCCAACTTCGGCCGCTATCTGGGACTGGAGCGCAGCGTGCTCAAGGAGCTGACCCTGGGTGGCCTGCTGCACGACGTGGGCAAGATCATGACCCCGGACGAGGTGCTCCACAAACCGGGCAAGCTGACCGATGAGGAGTTCGCCATCATGCGTCAGCATGTGGTGCACAGTTACGAGATCCTCAGCAATACCCCGGGCATCACCCCCACCATGCTGGAGGTGGCCGCCAACCACCACGAGCGGCTCGATGGCTCCGGCTACCCGCAGCGACTGAAGGGGGAGCAGCTCTCCCTCTATACCCGGATGAGCGGCATCGTCGATGTCTATGATGCCATCACCGCGGATCGGGTCTACAAAGCAGGTATGCAGCCGACCCAGGCCTTCCGCATTCTGCTCAAGGGGATCAATCAGCACTTTGATGCCGAACTGGTTACCAAGTTCATCAAGTGCATGGGGGTCTATCCGGTGGGAACCCTGGTACAGCTCTCAAACCAGCGCCTGGCTATCGTGATGCAGCGCAACGAGCAGCAGCCGCTCAAGCCAGTGGTCAAAGTGATCTATCACGCCACCCAGCGTCACTACCTCGAGGTACAGTGGCTGGATCTGGCCAAATCAGGGGTGCAGGAGAGCATAGAAAACACGGTCGACCCCAAAGAGTTTGGCATCAACCTCGCCAACTTCTTCTAAATCTCTCATCTCAGATATTCATGATTGGCGCTGGCTGTCGAGCCAGTGCCGGATCAGAAACTCCTCATCCAGCGGCGAGAGATCAAAACGCAGGCTGGCCTCTTCAATGGCGGCGATATCGTGCTGATGATGATCGCTGAGCCAAAGCACCGCACGACGCAAATCTTCACCATGGGGGAGCAGCAGATGGTCGCTCATGGGATACCTCCGGTAGACTGCAGGGCGGCCAGCGAATGTAGCCACCTCTTTCCAGTCTAGTCGGTCAATCCCCATCACCCGCGCTTCTTCACCCTCCCCCCTCAATCATGGCAATCAGCTTATCATCGGTATCAGCGACCGAAGGCGCGCTGCCAATCCTGATCAAACTTCACCAGCGCCGCATCCACTGCCGGTACGTTCAGCAACTGCTCGGCCACGTCGAGCGGCAAGGTGATCGATTGGCAACCCGCCAGCAGGCAATCGAGCGCCTGACGGGGAGTACGGAATGACGCCGCCAGCACCTTGCTGTTCGGTGCGTGCAGCGCAAGCAGCTGTTGCAGCTCCTGCACGGTGGCGATGCCATCACCGCCTTGGGCATCCAGTCGATTGACATAAGGTGCGACATATTCCGCCCCCGCTACCGCAGCCAGCCAGCCCTGCAACGGGGTATAGACCGCCGTGCCCAAAGTCGGCACACCGTTGGCTGTCAGGCTCTTGATGGCAGCCAGCCCCTCTGCGCATACCGGGATTTTGATCACCAGATCCGGGTCCAGCTCACGCAGAGCGAACGCCTCGCGCACCATCTCGGTTTCGGTTTTGGCCATCACCTGGGCAAACAGGCGCGCCTTGGGCCCCAGCACGTCGCGCAGGGCGGGCAGCAGCTCACAGAGCGGCAATCCCCCGGCGGCGGTAATGGAAGGATTGGTGGTGACACCGGCCAACGGCAGGATCCGTGACCAGCGACGCACTGCCACCACATCGGCGGTATCGAGATACAGCTCCATCTCTAACTCCTTAACGGGATGTTCAATCTGTCGCCATTTTAGCCAGATAACATCCGCAATTTAGTTGATCGAAATCAAATCAGCTTTCGAACGAAAGCAAATAGAATGCAAATACAAAAGGAGGCGGTATGATTTTCGACCTGCAACGCTATTCAACTCACGATGGCCCCGGCATTCGCACCCTGGTATTTCTCAAGGGGTGCTCGCTGGCCTGTCGCTGGTGTCAAAACCCGGAAAGCCGCTCTCCCAAGCCGGACATACTACTCGACCGGCGCCAATGCATCGAGGGATGCCGGCTCTGCAGCGATGCCTGTCCGGCAATCTTGCGTGACAGCCAGGGTGTCCAGCTCGTCCGCTCAACCCTCGGCAATCAGGATGTGGAACGGCTGCGCGGCCTCTGCCCCAGCGAAGCGCTGCAGGTGTGCGGCCGGGAGGAGAGCCTGGACACCCTGATGGCCACCATCTTGCGGGATCGCCCCTTCTTCGAGCGCAGTGGCGGCGGAGTCACCCTCTCTGGCGGCGAACCCTTCATGCAGCCCGAATTTGCTGCCGACCTGCTGGCCCGCTGCAAGGCCGAGGGACTGCATACCGCAGTGGAAAGTTGCCTGCACGTGCCCTGGCACCAGATTGAGCCAAGCCTCCCCCATCTCGACCTGCTGCTGGCGGATCTCAAGCATGTGGATAAGAAGCGCTTCTTCGACTGGACCCGCGGCAAGGTCGCCCTGCCCCTGGCCAACCTCAAGCGTCTGGCCGAGCGCGGCGTGGCCATGCAGATCCGGGTGCCGCTCATTCCCGGCTTCAATGCCGACCGCGCATCCATAGAGGCCATTACCCGAGCTGCCGCCAGCCTTGGCACTGTGCAGGAGATCCACTTTCTCCCCTACCACACCCTAGGCGCAGGCAAATACGCCCTGCTCGACCAACCCTATCAGGCCCCCCTGCTGCCACTCGATGACCCGGCACTGCTCGCCTTTGCCCATGAGTGTGCCCGTGCGCAGGGGCTGACCCCGCTCACCCGGGGCTAGCAGCACCCCATGACATCAGCCACTCACTGCCCAATGACCAGAGGATAAGACCATGACCCAGCTCGACCTCACTACCCTACCCCCGCGGATCCGTGCCCACAAGGAGAGCCTGATCCACATCGTCCAACCGCCGGTCTGTACCGAGCGCGCCCGTCACTACACCGAGGCCTATCAGGCCCATCTGGCCCGGCCACTGCCGGTGCGCCGCGCCTTGGCGCTGGCCCACCACCTCAAGGAGCGCACCATCTGGATCAAGCACGACGAGCTCATCGTCGGCAACCAGGCCAGTCAGGTGCGGGCGGCGCCGCTCTTTCCCGAATACACGGTGGGCTGGATAGAGAAGGAGATCGATGAGCTGGCTGACCGCCCCGGCGCCGGCTTTGCGGTCAGCGAAACCGACAAAGATATCATCCACGCCCTCACCCCCTTCTGGCGCGGCCAGACGGTGCAGGATCGCTGCTTCGGCCTCTTTACCTACGAACAGAAAGCACTGCTGGAGAGCGGCATTATCAAGGCCGAGGGCAACATGACCTCGGGGGATGCCCACCTCGCGGTCAACTATGAGGAGCTGCTCACGCTGGGGCTCGATGGCTTCAAGGCCAAGGTGGCCGAGCGGCGCAGTCGGCTGGATCTGGCGGACTGGGCCGACCTGCAGCGCGAGCAGTTCCTGCACGCCGTCGCCATCACTCTGGATGCGGTCAGCGCTCACATCTCGCGCTACGCCGCACTTGCCCATGATATGGCAGCACAAGAATCTCGCCCCGAGCGCCGAAACGAGCTTGAGACCATCGCGCTCAACTGCGCCCACATCGCCCACCAGCCCCCCGAGACCTTCTGGCAGGCGCTGCAGCTCTGCTACTTTATCCAGCTCATCCTGCAGATCGAATCCAACGGCCACTCGGTATCGTTTGGCCGGATGGATCAATACCTCTATCCCTGGTATCGCCGCGAGGTGGAATTGTCGGAATCCCTGCCTCGGACGCGCGCTATCGAACTGCTGCAAGGGTGCTGGCTCAAGTTGCTGGAGGTGAACAAGATCCGCTCCGGCACCCACTCCAAGGCCTCCGCCGGCAGCCCGCTCTACCAGAACGTCACTATCGGTGGCCAGAACTGGCGGGATGGCAGTGCCCATGATGCTGTCAACGGCCTCTCCTACGCGATTCTGGAGTCCTGCGGCCAGCTGAGATCCACCCAGCCCAACCTCTCGGTGCGCTACCACGCCGGGATGAGCGAGGATTTCCTCGACGCCTGCATTCAGGTGATCCGCTGCGGCTTCGGCATGCCCGCCTTCAACAACGACGAAGTGGTGATCCCCGAGTTCATCAAGCTCGGAGTAAGCGTGGAGGATGCCCACCACTACGCCGCCATCGGTTGCATCGAGACCGCCGTGCCCGGCAAGTGGGGCTATCGCTGCACCGGCATGAGCTTTATCAACTTCGCCCGCATCCTGCTGGCCTCTCTTGATGGCGGCCGCGATGCCACCACCGGCAAGGTATTCCTGTCCCAATCCCAGTCGCTGCGAGACGGGAGCTTTGGCAACTTTGACGAGGTGATGGCCCGCTGGGATGAGCAGGTGCGCTACTTCACCCGCAAATCCATCGAGATCGACTGCGTGGTCGACAGCGTGCTGGAGGCTCAAGCCCATGACATCCTCTGCAGCACCCTGGTGGATGACTGCATCGAGCGCGGCAAAACCATCAAGGAGGGGGGCGCCGTCTATGACTGGGTCTCCGGTCTGCAGGTGGGGATCGCCAACCTCGGCAACAGTCTGGCGGCCCTGAAGAAACTGGTGTTCGAGCAAGGGATTGTGGATCAGCAAGAGCTGGCTGCCGCACTGGAGCAAGATTTTGCCGGGCTGGCGGGGGAGCAGCTGCGCCAGCGCCTCACCAATGCCGCCCCCAAATATGGCAACGATCTGGACGAGGTTGACCTGCTACTGGTGCAGGCCTACCAGAGCTACATCGACGAGCTCAAGGGGTTGCACAACACCCGCTTCGGCCGCGGCCCCATCGGCGGCACCTACTATGCCGGCACCTCCTCCATCTCCGCCAACGTGCCCTTCGGTGCCGCCACCATGGCCACCCCGGATGGTCGCCGTGCCCGCACGCCGCTGGCAGAAGGGGCCAGCCCCTCGTCGGGTTCCGATCGTCTCGGCCCGACGGCGGTGTTCAACTCCATCGGCAAGCTGCCCACGGCGGCCATCCTCGGCGGGGTGCTGCTCAACCAGAAGCTGAGTCCGGCGAGCCTTGAGAACGAGCGGGACAAGGCCAAACTGATGAGCCTGCTGCGCACCTTCTTCGAGGTGCACAAGGGGTGGCACGTGCAGTACAACATTGTCTCGCGGGAGACCTTGCTGGCGGCCAAAGCCAATCCGGATCAGTACCGGGATCTGGTGGTACGGGTGGCGGGCTATTCGGCCTTCTTCACCGCCTTATCCCCGGATGCGCAAGATGATATCATCGCCCGCACCGAGCACAGTCTCTGACGGGGCGCCCCCATGGCGCCAGTGACGTCATATGATTGGCAAGCCACCCCACGGGTGGCTTGCCGCTATCCACCACCTTGCATGTGAGCGCACCATGAATCCACGCCACCAACTGATCCTCACTCTGGTCCATCAGGCTCGCAAGATGAGCGTGAGTGAACTCTCCCGACACACAGGCGTGTCTGAGGTGACGGTGCGCAACGACCTCACCGCGCTGGAGAAGCAGGGACTGCTCAGACGGGTACACGGCTCGGCCATGGCGCTGGAGACCGATGACCCGGATGCCCGGATGAACATCAATTACCTGCTCAAGGAGCACCTCGCCGAGCGGGCCGCCCAGCTGGTGGAAGATGGCGAGACGGTCTTTATCGAGGGGGGCAGCGCCAACGCCATGCTGGCGCGACATCTGGCCCTGCACAAACGGGTCACCATCATCACCATCAGCAGCTATATCGCCCATCTGCTCAAAGATACCCCGGCTCAGGTGGTGCTGCTCGGCGGGCTGTTCCAGCATCAGAGCGAGAGCGTGGTGGGGCCGCTCACGCGCCTTTGCATCGAGCAGGTGCACTTCTCCAAGGCCTTTATCGGGGTCGACGGTTTTCATCCCGAGATGGGTTTCACCGGCCGCGACATGATGCGGGCCGACGTGGTCAACAGCGTGCTGGCCAAGGGGATGACCAATGTGGTCATCACCGACAGCAGCAAGTTCGGCGCCATCCACCCGAGCCAGCTTGGCGCGCCGGGCCAGATCAACGTGCTGGTTACCGACGATGCCCTGCCCGTCCCCATGCGGGCAGCCATCGCGGCCAGGGGGATCATCCTGCACTGCGTTGCGGCCTAGGCCGCCCGCTAATTCACGCTATTTCATTGACCTGACAGGATAAAATTCTCATGATGAGCCAGTCCCCATCGGGACTGACATCACCAGTGCGTGATCTGCAGGAAGCAGACTTCAGGAGAGCAAGGACATGCCATCGACCATCACCGCCGGGGAGCGCCGACTCTCCCCTATCATTCGCGCCACCGCCATCACCCTAGCCCTGTGCTGGAGCCCGTTTGGCTGGAGTGCCACGCTGCCCGCTGACTTGAAGTGGGAGAGCAACAACCAGGATCCTCTCTATGCCGATCCGGCCGCCAAGCGCGGCGGCACCTTTCGCACCTTTATGACCAGCTTCCCCCTGACCCTGCGCAAATATGGCCCCGACTCCAACGGCGGCTTTGCCGGTTACGTGCGGGAAACCAACCTGCCACTGCTGAGCACCCACCCCGTCACCGGCAACCCCATGCCGATGCTGGCAAACGAGTGGGCCTTCGGCGCCGACAACAAGACCCTCTATTTTCGCATCAATCCCAAAGCGCGCTGGTCAGACGGCCAACCGGTGACCGCCGATGACTGGCTCTTTACCCTCAAGATGATGCGCAGCAAGGAGATCAACGACCCCTGGTACAACAACTACTACAGCACCCAGATAGCCGATATCACCAAGTTTGATGATCACACCCTGGCCATCACCAGCGGTACCGAAAAGAGCCGCCAGGATTTGCTCGAGTCACTGCCCATCAGCCCGGAGCCGAGCCACGCCATCAAGCTCACCGCCAACTGGGTCAAGGAGTACAACTGGAAGGTGTTGCCAGTCACCGGTCCTTATCAGATCGATCAGGTGAAAAAGGGCAAATCGGTCACCTTCAAACGGATTGAAAACTGGTGGGGGGATGACGAGCGCTACTTCCAGCATCGCTTCAATCCTGCGCGGATCGAGATCAAGGTGCTCAGGGATCTGAACATCGCCTGGCAGCACTTCCTGCGCGGCGATCTCGACACCTTCCCGCTGGTGATGCCCAACTGGTGGCACGACAAGACCAAAACCGCGGAGTTCGAGAAGGGTTATATCGCGCGTACCTGGTTCTACAACCAGACCCCGCAATCGCCAATGGGGCTCTATCTCAACACCGCAGATCCGCTGCTGAATAATCTAGATGTGCGGCTAGGGATCCAGCATGCCCTCAACCTCGACAAGATGCTCACCACCCTGCTGCGGGGGGATTACCAGCGACTCAACAGTTATGGCTCAGGTCAGGGTGAGTTTACCAACAGCGAGATCAAGGCCCGTCCGTTCGATCCCAAACTGGCACGGGAATACTTTGCCAAGGCAGGCTTTAACAAGGTAGGGCCACAGGGGATTTTGCAAAACGACAAGGGGCAGTCACTGACCCTCGCCATCACCTACACCACCGCAGAGCATGCCCAGCGGCTCACGCTGTTGCGGGAAGAGGCCAAGAAGGCGGGGCTTAATCTGGAGCTCAACCTGATGGATGCATCGGCCGGTTTCAAATCGATGCTGGAGAAAAAGCACCAGAGCGCCTGGATGGCCTGGGCGGGCAGCCGCTATCCCGCCTATTGGGAGTTCTTCCACAAGGTCAACGCCAACAAGCCCCAGACCAACAACATCATGAACATCGATGACGATGCCATCACGGCTCTGGTGGAGCAGTATGACAAGGAGTTCGACTTTGCCAAAAAGGCGGCCCTGTCACGGCAGATCCAGCAGCGGCTCTATGAGCTGGCAAGCTTCGTCCCCGCCTATCAGGTGCCCTACACCCGGGAAGGCGCCTGGCGCTGGATAAAACTGCCAAAAGTACCTGCAACACCCAAGAGCGAGCAGCTTTACTGGCCTCTTGGGGGCGACAACAGCGGTTACAGCTATGGCGGTCTGCTGTGGATTGATGAAGAGCTAAAATCCGAGACCAGGGCAGCCATCAAGATCGGCAAGACTTTCCCGGCCGAGCCCATCATCGACACCACTTATCGCCAGCCCTGATAGCGACAACTCATTTGGCAAACAGACCTAAAACAAAGACCCCACCAGATAGCAGGGTCTTTGTTGGCAACCGGTGTTGCGAATCGAGCGGTTATCAGCCGCGTTTGGCCTGCTTCTCGGCAATGGCGTCAGCCACGTCAGCCGGCTCCAGCACGATGCCTTCCTGATCCGGGGTCGGGAACACGGCAACACACAGCTCGTCCTGCTCCATACCGTCAACCCAGCGCTCCAGCCATACCTTCAGGGTGATGGACTGCGGCTTGCAATCGGCCCACTCGCCTTCAGCCCACGCCTTGGCGTACTCCGGGTGCGGCCATACCGGGATGCAATCTTCATCGTCGGTGGTCAGCATCATGACGCCATGCTCGTCAGTCAGGACGAACAGCTCTTCATGCTCGACCAGCTTGCTGATGAAGTGATCGTAACGGTAATCAGCGTTCAGTTGCAGCGCGGCATTGCGCTCGGTGTCGCTCAGTTCATAGCTCATTGGCCAAGTCTCTCTCTCGATAAAGGGCGCCATGTTCACATCTTGTCGTCAGCTTGTCCAGCTTGCAGCCCCTTGGCACCGGATGGGGAGGGCAATGACGCCAATAAGGATAGAGCAGCCTCCTCGATAACGAGACCGCCAGCCATCATATTGCCCCTTTTACAGCGCAGGGGTGATCAGCTCCACATCAGGCTGCTCGCTCAGCTTTTGCCGCAGCCAGTAGGCGGACTCCACTTCGACAAAGCAGAGCAGATCCCGGCCATTGGCCGCCATCGCTATCAGCTGCTCAAAACGCAGCTGTTGTTGTTGCTCCCAGGCGGCAGCGAGTTTGGCACCGTGGGCTTCATCCACCACTTCGCGACGCAGCTCGAACAGGTTATCGGTGATCGGGCTGTTGATCTTGGCGGCGGTGTGCCAGTACATCAGCAGGTTATCCATCATCTCGCTGTCGTAGTTGGCCAGTGCATCCAGCTCGGGCGTATCACCGCTGTCGCTGGCGGCAAAATCACACCAGCCCGCATCGAGTGACGCCAGCTCATGAGCCCCCTTGGCATGCTTGCGCAACAGTGCAATGTCGGCCCCCTTGCGTGCAGGCAACCACACCTCGCCCTGATGGGCATCCAGCAGGGACGTCAACGAAGCAGCGGGGTAAACCGGAAAGCGGGCACAAAGTGAATGCAGCAGGGATACCAGAGTGATCTTGACCATGAGCGATACCTTGAACAGGGCGAACAGCCACCAATAGACCGTCCGATATAAAGAAGAGCCCTATCCTACCACGTTTGGTCCGGCTCGGTCCTTGGCGAAGCTGTCAGCCAACCATCTGATTACGCCGAAAAAAACAGCATTTGAAACGCAGCATCCAGTCAAAGATCAATAATTTGAGCCAGCGCCCACTAAAGTGGATCTGGGGATGCTAGTTTGCATACATCTTTAGCGTAAGGAGTAAATCCATGATTGGGATCGACCAGGTTTCTAACGAATTCGTGAACGATTTGAAAATACTGGCATGCTTTGATCCGGCCAACATGAGCCTGGGGATTAAATTACGCAGCGATATGTCTGAAGAGTTGTGCCAAGCGGCAGCCCGTCTGCATCAACAGGGGCTCATCAGCGCAGAAGATGGCGGCTATCTCACCCCGTTTGGCATGACCATGGTTGAACACCTGCAACATCTGCTGGTCGCACTCAAACCGCTTTGACCGGCTGTGGTGCCCAGAGTGAAAAGTTGAGTAGCTCCCAGCGCTCCCCTTGGTGAAGATGACAGGCAAACAGCAAAGGACCTTCGGGTCCTTTTACTTTGCCATCCACCAGCCACTCCCCCTCCCTTTCAGGCACCAGTCGCGCATTCACCTCATCAGGTTGCAGCGCAGCGCCTATTCGGACCTGGACAAATTGCTGGCAGATCACCTGCGCTTCCATCGCCGATTGAACCGGTACCGGCGCATCGGACGTCGGAGTCAAGGTGGCAGCAAGCAGGAACGATAGCAGCATGATTCAGCACATGGGAGTCAGTAGCAAAAGCCAGATAAACAAAAAGCCGTGGCACCAGAGGTACCACGGCTTTCTTAAATTCTGTAAGAATTACAGAGCGGTTACGTTCTCAGCCTGCGGGCCTTTCTGACCTTGGGTCACAGAGAACTGTACGCGCTGACCTTCAGCCAGGGTACGGAAACCGTTACCTTGAATGGCGCTGAAGTGAACGAAAACGTCCGGGCCGTTTTCTTGCTGGATGAAGCCAAAACCTTTGGTTTCGTTGAAAAACTTAACGGTACCGGTGATCATGTTAGACATATCTTTTAAACCTGTATTCAAAATAATTACTTATGCTTTTCAGCGGGTAAAGCTCAAAAAACGGGATTAACTTATGAACAACAGGACAAGATGTGAAACATCGTATTCATTGACATAACTATCGCCCTTTCAAGCTGGTTTGGATTATACGTGGCTTTGTAGATTACGCAAACAAATTTGTGCCCTGCCAATGACAGGGCACAAACCGTTATAAGGTGGCCGCTTCCAACGCTTCGACCAGCGCTCTGAGAAAACGAGCCGCCTCCCCGCCAGTACAGGCTCTGTGGTCAAATGTCATCGACAGCGGCAATGCCCTGACGGGGCGAGCCTCCCCATGGATGAACACCACTTTTTCGAACAGTTTGCCTGCCCCTATGATGGCCACCTGCGGCGGCGTGACGATGGGGCTGGCATAACGGCCTGCGATGGCGCCGAAGTTGGTGAGCGTAATGGTCGCCCCCTGCAACATCTCGCGCGGCACGGCGCGCGCCTTCACATCGGCGATCATCCGATCCAGCCCCTGCCGGATATCCGCCCCCTCCCGCTCGGCCACGTTCTCCATCACCGGCACATAGAGGCCATGTTTTGAATCCACCGCGATGGCTACATTGACCTCTTTAAACAGACGCCGTGACAGGGTGTCGCCATCGAACCAGGCGTTCATCGAGGGCTCGGCGCAGCACGCCACGCCAATGGCCTTGATAAGGCGCACCGTCACATCCTCATCAGGCCGCCAGTGACGCAAATCCACCTCGTCGGTGATGCTGACCGGCACCACAGTCTGATGAGAGAGCTCCATCGCCTTGGCCATGGCCCTCCGCGACCCTTTGAGGAATTCGTTGCCACTGCTCTGCTGGCCCTCGAATGCCTGCTGCACATCCAGCTCGGTCACCATGCCGCCGCTGCCACTCCCCTTGATCCGCTCGATATCCAGACCCAGTTTTTGTGCCAGCAGGCGCACGGCAGGCATGGCTTGCACCAGCGATCCCCCCGGGGCAATGGCCCCCACCACGAAGTGATCCTCGATATGTTGCTGATGGGCGCTCACCTTGCCCACCACGGTGCCATCATCTTCGCCCCCCTCGAACTCCACCAGCGGCGCACCGATATGGAGGATATCCCCCTCGGCGCCACAGAGACGGGCAATCACCCCGGCCACCGGAGAGGGCACATCCACCAGCGCCTTGGCCGTTTCCACCGACAAAAGCACCTGATCGACCGCAACGGTATCACCGGTACTCACCTTCCACTCGACGATCTCGGCTTCGGCCAACCCTTCACCCAGATCCGGTAATTTGAAAAATTTCATAGCCACTGGTTCTCCATCAGCTGGTGAGCGGCATCGGCGATATCCTGCTCGGTGATGAGGTAATACGCCTCGTTGCGATAGTAGGGGACGGCGGCATCCACCCCGGTCAACCGTTTGGGTGGCGCCTTGAGGCTGGGAAGTGCCTGCTCGGTCACCCGCGCCACAATTTCGGCCCCGACCCCGAAGCTGCCACACGCCTCGTGTACCACCAGTAAACGGCCGGTCTTGCGTACCGAGGTGAGGATGGTCTCCATATCCAGCGGCTTGATGGTGGCCAGATCCAGCACCTCGCACTGGATATCCTGCTCGGCCAACAGGTTCGCCGCCCGCATCACCTCCTGAATGCAGGCTCCCCAGGCCACTACCGTGATATCCCGGCCCGGGCGCAGGGTAAAGCAGACATCCAGCGGCAGGCCGACACCGTCATCCACCACCTCGGATTTCATCGAGCGATAAATGCGGTCCGGTTCGAAAAACATCACGGGATCCGGATCGCGGATGGCCGAGAGCAGCAGGCCATAGGCGCGTCTCGGGCTGGAGGGGATCACAACTCGCAGCCCTGGAATATGAGCAAACAGCGCCTCGACACTTTCGCTGTGATGCTCCGGCGAATGGATGCCCGCGCCATACGGGGAGCGATAGACAAGGGGACAGGAGAGGCGGCCACGGGTACGGTTTCGCATCCGCGCCGCCTGACAGATGATCTGCTCCATACCGGGGAAAATGAAACCCTGAAACTGGAACTCAGCCACCGGCTTGAGCCCCTGAGTGGCCATACCGACCGCCACCCCGGCGATCAGCCCCTCGGCCAGCGGCGTGTCGATCACCCGCTTAAAACCGAACTTGTCGCGCAGGCCAACGGTGGCGCGAAACACCCCGCCGTTGACCCCCACATCCTCGCCCAGTACCACCACATCCGGGTCGTGTTCCATCTCGTAGTGAAGGGCCATGTTGACCGCTTCCAGCAGACTGATCTCACTCATGGCCAACCTCCTGCTTCATCCCCTTGGCAATCACTCGCTCGCGCTGGGGCATGAGTTCGGCGGGCAGGCTGGCGTAGTGATAATCGAGCATCGCCTCCGGCGGCTGGGGCGCCATCGCCTCATAACGGGCGACCGCCTGTTCTACCTCTCGGGTAGCCTCCGCCAGCAGGCTCTGCTCCTGCTCTTCATCCCACCAGCCTTTGCTATGCATAAACTGGCGCAGCCGCTTGACCGGCTCTTTCGCCCAGGCGGCCTCGACCTCGGCCCCATCTCGATAGCGAGTGGCATCGTCGGCCGTGGTGTGATCGCCGAGGCGATAACTGACCGCTTCTATCAGGGTCGGCCCCTTGCCGCTGCGGGCCCGCTCGACGGCACTGCGGGCGGCATCGTAGACCGCAACCACATCGTTGCCATCCACCTGCAGGCTGCGCACCCCTGCACCAATCCCCTTTTGGGCCAGCGTAGGAGCGCTCGATTGCAGCTTGCGCGGCACCGAGATGGCCCACTGGTTGTTGTTGACGATGATCACCATCGGCAGGTGCCAGACACCGGCGCAGTTGAGCCCCTCCAGAAAATCCCCCTTGGAGGTGCCGCCGTCACCGATGGTGACCACGGCAACCCGCGGTTGATTACGCAGTTTGAAAGCCGAGGCAATACCGCAGGCGTGGGTGATCTGGGTGGCGATGGGAACGCAGATGGGGAGATCTTCAGAGGGAGTCCCATCGGGTTTGAGAAAATAACTGCCCCGCTCGTCACCGCCCCAATATTGCAGGTTCTTCTCCATCGGCACGCCCCGCACATAGAGGGTGGGCATGTCCCGATAGTAGGGAACGTAGACATCCTGCGGCTGCATGGCGAGCCCAATGCCAATCCCCACGGCTTCTGCGCCGAGATGGGAGGGAAAAGTACCGAGTTTGCCGGTTCGTTGCAGCGCAATCGCTTTTTTGTCATAGCTGCGCACCATCACCATATTGCGGTAGAAGGTGTGCAGTATCGCCTTGTCCAGCCAGGTCGGTAAGGTGGCGACCGGGCACCCTTCCGCATCGAGGTAACGAAGGAAAGGGATGTCGACATGGGTCATAACTGGCTCCTTGCCGTTGTGAGCGTCACCGATGCTGGTGACACCTAGATGTAAATACCTTGTTAAATAAAAAGCAAAGGGATTTACTCAGGTAAGACCAGTAGAAACTTCTTTAAAGTAACGAAGGAGCTGAATTTTCGGCGATGAGTGGCAAGGTATGCCGTAAATGGTGCAACTTTGCAGCACTGAACGCAGGATGCCAAATGTGAAAAAGGGGAGCCTTGCTCCCCCATTGAGTTACTCAAGTCAGCAGTTACTTCAGTTAGCTGTTACTTCGGTCCGCCGTTACTCCAACCAGCAGTTACGCCAGCCACTGTTGCAGCTGGCGGGCCATGCCAGCTGGCAGCAAGTGAGCGCGACTCAGCAAGCGGCTGCGCCAGGGCTCGGCCAGCAAGGTGGGGCAAATTCGCATCTCCCGCCCCCGGTCAGCCACGCGCACCAACCTGTCGATAAGAGTCTCCAGCGGCGGATGCTCTGGCCAGTGGGGATAGAGGTCGGCAGTTGTGATATCGGCCAGCTCGCACACTCGCTCCTCTTCCTCATCTCCCTTTCCATCAGCCATTGGCCAAGGGTGAAGCACCTGCAGCCAACCCGGCCGTGCGGCCTCCAGCAACTGGCCCAGCGTCGGCTGCGCAAAGTGGGGATCCCCAGCGACTTTGAGCAGATGACGCGCCCCCGCCAGCACCACCACGCCGCGGGCGGGAAGTGCAAGAAGATAGTCGGCCAGCGCCAGATCCCGCCCACTGTTGTGTTGCTGCCATAGCTCCGGGCTCATCTCCTGCCACTCGAATAAGGGCTCGCAGAGATGCACCCGCAGCCGCACATGTTCGGGGCGCGCCAGATTGCTCTGGCGCAGAGCGGAAAAGAGAGCCGGAAACTCGGGGGCCATCCAGGCGGGAAAGGCGCAGGAGTCAAGCCAGACCGGATAGAGCCGTGCCAGCGTCAGCGGCTCACCCTGCCAGCTCTCCTGCCCCGTCAGCCAGGCATCGAGCAAGCCCTGATGGCGGCGGTTGCCGCACTCCAGCACCAGATCGGTCATGACTCCCCAGAGCGCCGGATCGCACAGCCAGGCGTGCTGGCGCCGGATATAATCTGGGTGCCAATGCGGTTCCCCCAGCCCCACCAGTTTGCCCGCCAACAAAGCTTCCCGGATGGCGGCAACAGGGGTCATGCGTCCCCCTCCTGCCGGATGTGCGGTTGTTGCCCGACCCCATAGACCCGCTCACAAATAAGGGCGCCGATCTTCGCCAGCCAGTCGGGATGCACCATCTCCTGATGCAGACAGGGGAAGCGCTCATAGCGGATCTCCCCTTTTGTCAGCGACTCCCAACCGCGTCCATCCAGCCAGGGCTGGCGGGAGGCTGACGCCTCGATAAAGATCACCTCCCCGTGGTAGCAGTAGTCGACCGGCTGACGGATTAGCCGGTTGTTGTGGCCCACCAGCTCAATCATCGCGCTCACCATCTGCTCGTCGAGCATGGCCAACGCACTCCCCTCTGCCCCCAGCCGGGCCACCACCTCGTCACGAGTAAGGGAATCGAGCGCATCGTCCGCAACCGCAATGCCTCCCATCCGCAGCAGCGCATCGAGCATCCGCTGCTCGTCGGGCAACGGCTGGGTCTGCCACTGCTGACAGGGGTAGGCATCGAGCAGCAGCACCATGGCCACCTCTTGTCCCTGCTCTTGCAGCATGGCGGCCATCCGGTGCACCAGCATGCCCCCGAGGGACCAGCCGAGCAGCCAGTAGGGCCCCTCGCTCTGCTGACGGCGCAGCTCGGTCACATAGTCGAGTGCCAACTCGTCGAAGCTGGCGGGCAGCGGCGCATCCGGCTGACAGAGCACCCGCGCCTGCAGGGCATAGACGGCCATGTCGGCCGGCAGATGGGGCACCAGTGGCGCATAACACCAGCCGAGCCCCCCTGCGGGGTGGACGCAAAAGAGGGTGGGGCACGATGTGCCAGACTGCGCACCGGGCGCCCGCAAGGGCAACAGCATGGGCATGGCCTCCCGCTCGCCGCCAAGACGACGCGCCAGCTGGGCGGGGCTCGGCGCTTCGAACAGGCTAGCCAGAGTGAGACCCTGTCCTATTGATTCCTCAATACGCACCACCAACTGCGCCGCCAGCAGGGAGTGGCCGCCGAGGGCAAAGAAGTTATCGTCGGCGCCGACCCGCGCCAGCCCCAGTATCTCGGCGAAGAGGCGACAGAGCCGCTCCTCCAGCAGGTTTTTCGGCAATGTCTGACCGACCACTGACGCCATATCGGGCAGCGGCAACCCCTTGCGATCCAGCTTGCCATTGGGGGTAAGCGGCAGCTTGGCCAGGTTTACCAGGAGCCCCGGTACCATGTAGTCGGGCAACGCCGCGCCAAGGGCGGGTGCCAGCTCGGCCAGCGTCAGCTCTCTGCTATCTGCGGTCACCACATAGGCCACCAGACGGCGATCGCCGGGGGCAAATTCAGGGGCCAGCACCACCGCCTGCGCCACCCGGGGATGGCACAGCAGCACCTGCTCGATCTCCTCCAGTTCGATGCGCTGGCCACGGATCTTCACCTGAAAATCGAGGCGCCCCAGATACTCGATGGCGCCATCCTCGCGCCAGGCGGCCAGATCGCCGCTGCGATAGAGCCGTCCCGCTCCGAAGGGGTTGGCAATAAAGCGCTCGGCGGTGAGCTCGGGCTGGCCAAAGTAGCCCTCCGCCACCTGTACGCCGCCGATCCAGAGCTCCCCCGCCACACCGGGGGGCACCGGCTGCAACCAGGGGTCGAGAATGTGGATGCTGGTATTCCAGACCGGATAGCCGATGGGCACGCTGGTCACCGCCTCGTCTGCCCGACAGGGATACCAGGTGACATCCACCGCCGCCTCGGTCGGGCCATAGAGGTTGTGCAGGGGGGCTGAAAATGTTCCATACCAGCGCTGCACCAGATCCGCGGGCAGCGCCTCGCCGGAGCAAAATACCTGCCGCAGGGCGCGGCAACGCGCAGGCTCGGCCTGAGTGACAAAGATCTGCAGCATGGAGGGAACAAAGTGCAAGGTGGTGATCCCGGCCTGCTCAATCAGCTCGGCAAGGTAGGCGGGATCCTTGTGGCCGCCCGGTTTGGCGAGCACCAGCCGCGCCCCGGTCATAAAGGGCCAGAAAAACTCCCAGATGGAGACATCGAAACCGGCCGGGGTCTTTTGCAGCACCCGATCCGCCGGGCCGATGGGATACATGTGCTGCATCCAGAGCAGCCGGTTGACGATGGCACCATGGCTCACCACCACCCCTTTGGGCCGACCGGTCGAGCCGGAGGTGTAGATGATGTAGGCCGCATCTTCCGGTTTGGGGGCTGGCAGCTCACAAGGTACTGTCGTAGCCAACTCTACCGCCGCCAGCTGCTCTGCCACACCGGGAGCATCGAGGCAGACAAGTGGCGCCGCCACGTCGAGCGGCATCTGAAGCGTATGGCTGGTCAACACCAGCGCAGGATCGCTGCTGGCGAGAATGTAGCCGATCCGCTCCGCCGGGTAGTCCGGGTCAACGGGTACATAGACGGCCCCCACCGCCATGATGGCCTGCTGGGCGAGAATAAGCTCGGGAGCGCGCGGGATCACCACCGCCACCCGACAACCGGGGCCCACGCCCCTCCCCGCCAGATAGCTGGCCAACTGGCGGGTTCGCTGGCGCAGCTCGGCCACATTCCAGCGCTCGGCGCCACACTCCAGCGCGATGGCGCTCTGATCCGCCGCCGCCAACCCCTCGGCCAGCAGTGCGCTCAGGGTAGTGGTCGGCAGCGGATGGTCGGTCTGGTTCCAGCGCGCCAGCTCAGCCTGCTCGCAGGGCAGCAGCAGCGGCAAACGCACCGCCAGGGCCTCGTCACCCGCCTCACTCCAGGCCGCCAGATAGGCGACCAGCCGGGCCAGATGACGCTCGCTCTCCTGATGGCTGAAGCGCCCCTGACGGGTTTCGAGGGTCAGGGTCATAGCGCCTGCCTCCTCGGCAAAGTAGAAGGCGCACTCCTCCACCGGCCCCGCCGCCAGCACCTGCACCTCACCACGAACCTGGTTGTGTCCTTCACCAAAGCTGAGGGTGCGGGCAAAGGGCATCAAATTGACCTGAGGGCCAAACAGCGGCTGGCCCGGCTGACGCTGTTGCAACCACTCCTGACGGCAGCCCTGATGACGGCGCAAGGCGGCAAATTGCCGCTCGACCTGTGCCAGCAACTCCCCTACCCGGCTGGTGCCGCTCAGCTCGATGCGCAGGGGCACCACATTGACCTTCATGCAGGGGGTATCGGCCGCCGCTGAGCCCAGCCGCCCCATCAGCGGAATACCCAGCACCACCTCGCCAGCGCCGCTCATCCGCTGCACATAGCTGGCCACCGCCGCCAGCAGCAGGCTGTAGGGGTGACAGGCCGTGCGACTCGCTCGCTCTACCAGTGCCTGCCATTGGCGGCCAGCAAGCCGCTGCTCAAGACGATATGTGGGGCCCGGCCCTTGCACCGGACGGCGGGAGAGCGACGCCGGGTTCTCCACCCCGGCCAACTGCTGCACGAAGAAATCGCGATCCCGCGCGGCACGTGGCGAATCCTGATAGGCCGCCTCTTCAGCCAGCAACTCCTGCTGGGTCGCATAACGACAGGGGGCAGGCTGCTCGCCGGCACAGAGCGCCTCATACCAATTTGTCACCCGCTGGCAGAGCAGGCTCAGGCCAAAGCCGTCGATGGCGATATGGTGCACGGCGATAAACCAGGCCCACCGCCCCTCGCCAAGGCGATAGAGCGTAGTGGCAAACAGCGGCCCCCCGGCCAGATTGAAGGGGACGGCCAACTGCGCACGCATCTCGGCCTGCGCGGCCGCAAGCGGGTCGGCTTCGCTACGCAGATCCCGCTCTGCCAGCTGCCAGCAAGCGGGGTTGGCCACCATCTGCGGGCCATCGGCAGTAGCCACAAATGCGCAGTGCAGACCGGGGATCTCGTCGATAGTCTGGCGCACCGCGCGGGTGAAGTGATGGGGAGCCAGCGCCCCCTCCAGCAGCCAGTACTCGCCGGTATTGCAGGCGGGGCTCTGCGGATATTTTTGCTGGGCAAACCAGATGCCCGCCTGAGCGGTGGTAAGCGACCAGCGCGGCTGCTCCCCACGCTGGTGGATGGCACGCATCGCCATTGTCTGTTCCATGGGAATGTCCTTGCGCAAACATCGGGCGGGCAGCGGCTTGCCCCTGCCCGCATGGCTGAAAAGCGAGGAGGCCAGGCCTCCTCCATAAAGAGAGTGTCGTACCCACTACACCGGCAGGCCGAAGATCAGCCCCCCAAGGTGGCACCGCCATCGACCACCAGATCCTGCAGGGTGACATGGCTGGCCGCATCGGAGGCGAGAAACAGCACGCAGGCAGCCACCTCGTCGGGGGTCCCAAGTTTGCCAAGGGGGATCCCCAGCTTGAACTGCCCGGGCAGGCCGGCGATGGTGCGCAGCTCCCCTTCCCGCTGCGCCGCCTCCCCCTCCTGCCACATGCCGTACAGCATCTGGGTACGGGTTGAGCCCGGCGACACCAGATTGCAGCGCACACCGTAGGGAGCCAGCTCCAACCCCGCCGTTCGGGTGAGGCTGGTCAGCGCCGCCTTGGAGGCGCCATAGATGCCCATCCCCACTCGCGGTACTCGACCGGCATTGGAGGAAACATTGACAATGGCGCCCCTGCGCCGCCCCTTAAACCAGGGGGTCAGGGCCCGCATCAGGTAGAAGGGGGCGAAGGTGTTGATGGCGAAGGTGCGCTGCAAGAGGGCGTCATCCACCTCATCGAGCCTGCCGGTCGCCAGTACGCCGGCGACATTGACCAGCACATCGGGCCCCAACCCCTCATCCAGCAGCTGTTCGCAGCCGCGGGTCACGGCTTCGCTGTCGCTCACGTCGAGAGTCACCTCCCTCACGTTGCCGGGCAGCGCCTCGGCCAGTTGCCGATCGAACGCCACCACGCTGGCCCCCGCCTCGGCAAAGGTGCGTGCCACCGCATGGCCAATTCCCTGCGCTGCGCCGGTCACCCAGACGGTTCTGCCTTGCCACTCACTCATAGGGTGCACTCCGGTTCGCTGACGTGCTCTTCGTTGGCCTGATAAGCCGTGGCCTGACTGACGTGAAGCTGACGGGAGAGGAGCGCCCACCAGTGAGCCAGGGTCGGCGTGCGGGCCAGCTCGGCCAGCTCCACCACCAGCCCCTGCTGACGCCACTCTTCCACCAGCCCCATCACAGCCAGCGAGTCGAGACCGTAGTCGAGCAGGTTGTCATCCTCGGTGGGCTGCTCCTGCTGCATCTCGGCGGGCAGCCGCGCCAGCACCTGAGCACGCAGCGACTCCCGGGTCAGAGGGCGTTTGCTGACCGCCATCACCTCGGCCACGGTGATCACCCGACCGGCATTGCGGCTGACATAGGAGAGCGCCAGCAGATGATCCTCGCGGGAAAAGTCGGCGATGGCATCAGCCACCAGGAAGGGGCGGATATCACGCATAAAGGCATCGACCGCCGTCTGCATCACCCCGATATGACCGTAGATGCCACAGATCACCAGCTGATCCCGCCCCCATCCGGCCATCAGCTCCGCCAGCGGTGAGCGACAAAAAGCGCTGTAGCGCCACTTGGTCAGCACCGTATCCTGCGGCTCGGGTGCCAGCGCCGGAACAATCGGCTGACGCTCCGGCGCCCGGGTCAGTCCCGGCCCCCACATGTCGTTAAGTAGCGCCCGATCGGCCAGGCTCTGCTCGGCGGGCTGGGCGGTATAGACCACCGGCATGCCAAGAGCTCGCGCCTGACGGATCAGGGTGGCGATATGGTCGATGACCTGATTGATCAGCGGATTGTCCGGCCCGTAGAAATCGACGAAATAGTGCTGCATATCGTGGACCAGCAAGGCGGCGCGGCCCGGTTCGAAGGGCCAGTTCACCCGCCCGGTTGGCAGCTCCTCAGCGGTAGGCAGCGGGTAGGCGGCGAGGGATTGAATGGTCATGCACACTCCTTGGCGAGCTGCTCGCGCAGCGTCTGTTTGTCTATCTTGCCGACCGGGGTGTGGGGCAGTTGCTCCACCAGCACCAGGCGATCGGGCAGTTTGTAATCGGCCACCCCCTGCTCGCGCAGGAAACGGCGCAAGCGGGGCAGATTGAGGGGCTCGCGGCACATCAAAAAGGCGCAGCTGCGCTCCCCGAGCATGGGATCCGGCATGGCGACCAGCGCCGCCTGCCGCACTTCCGGGTGGGTCAGCAACAGCTCTTCAATCTCGAGGGCGTCGATCTTCTCTCCGCCCCGGTTGATCTGATCCTTGTTGCGTCCCACCACCATCAGATGGCCACCGGGCAAGCGGCAGACCTGATCGCCGGTGCAGTAGAAACCGTCCCGGTCGAAGGCACGCTGATTGTGGGCATCAGCCTTGAAGTAGCCGCGAAAGGTGTAGGGGCCGCGCGTCCAGAGCTCGCCGCACTCGCCATCGGGCAAGGGGCGCCCGTCGCTGTCTCGCACCTCCACCTCGTCGCCCGGGCTCATCGGACAACCCTGGGTATTGACGATGTGCCACTGGTCATCCTCGGTGCGGGTGTAGTTGACCAGCCCCTCGGCCATGCCGAACACCTGCTGCAAGCGGCAACCAAGGCGGCTCGCCACCGCCTCGGCATGAGCCGGGCTGAGGCGCGCACCTCCCACCTGCGCACACTCCAGAGAGGTCTGCGGATAGTGGCTGGCCGCCTCCAGCCAGAGCGCCAGAGCCGGTGGCACCAGCGCCGCCCAGTTGACCCGATGGCGCTGCACCAGCGGCAGACAGGTTGCTGCAGAGGGATCCTTTGCCAGCACCACGCAGCCACCGGCATAAAACACTCCGAGTGCGCCGGGGGAGCTCAGGGGAAAGTTGTGGGGCGCTGGCAGAGCGCATAGATAGATCACCCGCTCATCCCAACCGCACACCGCTACGCTCTGGCGCACGCTGTAGCCATAGTCATCGTGGGTACGGGGGATCAGTTTGGGGGTGCCGGTGCTGCCGCCGGAGAGCTGGAAAAAAGCGACTTGATCGGCCGGGGTAGGAGTTGGCGCGATAGCCGTCAGCGGCGAACCATCAGCACGGGCTATCGGGTCAGGCTGACACCATGCAAATCCTGACTGAAGATCGCCCACTTCTACCTGCTCGAACAGCAGTGTCTGGCAGGAGGGAGATACCCGCTCATCAAGGGCTGCCAGGCTCCCCGCTTCACCGGCAAAGCCGGGATGGGAGGGGCTGAGTACCAGCAAGGCGGGCTCAATCTGGCGAGCAAAGGCCACCAGCTCGCGCCGCTGATGGCTGTAGAGGGCATGCACCGCCACTACGCCGCAGCGGATCAGGGCAAACCAGCAGATATAGAACTCGGCGCAGTTGGGCAACTGCACCAGAGCAGTATCGCCATGACCCAACCCGCACGCGGCCAGCCGCGCCGCCAGCGCATCGACCTCACGCTTTAACTGGCCATAACTGAGGGTTCGCTCGCCGCAGATCAGGGCCGTGCGCTCGGGATAACGTTCGGCAGATTCATCGAGCAGGGCGGTGAGCGCTTGCCCGCGCCACCACCCTTGTGCCCGGTAGTGGGCTGCCAGCTCGGCGGGCCAGGGGGTAAAGGGCACCAGTGGCTTCATGTTGTCACCTCCGGCTCCCGGCTTTCGAGGCCGAAGGCGCGCAGCATGGTGCCGAGCTTGGCGGCGGTCTCCTGCCACTCCGCTTCCGGCGAAGAGCCCACCACCACCCCGGCGCCGGCATAGAGCCGCAGTTGCCTGCCGGCCAGCACGCCACAGCGGATGGTGACCACCCACTCGCCATTGCCGTCGGCATCCATCCAGCCGACGGCGCCGCAGTAGAAGCGGCGATCGTACCCCTCGAGCCGGGCGATGGCCTGACGCGCAGCCGAGAGCGGCGTGCCGCATACCGCCGGCGTCGGGTGCAGCGCCAGCGCCAGTGCCAGCACGGGAGAGGGTTCATGGAGCCGCCCAGCGATGCGGGTCGAGAGGTGCCACATGGTAGGAGTGGCGATCACCTGCGGCTCTAAGGGGACATCCAGCTCGCGGCAGAAGGGAGCGAGGGCCGCAGCGACCGTATCGGCCACCAGCGCATGTTCATAGCGATCCTTCTGGGCCCCCAGCAGCTCGGCACTGGCTGCCTGTTGATCAGGAAAAGCGTGGCGCGGACGGGAGCCCGCCAGTGGATTGCTCACCACCGCCATCTCGCTGCGCGATACCAGCAGCTCGGGGCTGGCGCCAAGCAGGGTCTCTCCCTCCGGCAGCGGGATCTGGAACACATAGGCGCCCGGATTCTGGGCCAGCAGAGAGCCAAAGGCGTGTGCGGGGGAGGTCTGCTCTGCGCTCCGCACGTCGATGGCGCGTGACAGCACCACCTTCTCAAGCTGGCCCTCACTGAACTGCTGCAGTGCCGCCCGCACCGCCCCCTGATAGTGGGCAGAGCCGGTCACTTCACTCACCTCGCCACGAAGCTGACAACAGCGGGCTGGCAACAGAGCATCCCTTGCGACCCACTGCGATTGCGCCGGGATCACCAGATGCCAGGGGGATTGGGTATCAAAAGGGATGGCGCCGATGGCGATGGGATTGACCATCCCCTGCTGGCGCAACTGACGCAGATGGGCGAGCAGCTTCTCCGGCGGGATGCCGGTAAAACTGTCGTGGATACCGGAGGCGACCAGTACCCTGTCACCGCTGGCAAAACAGCACACTTTATCCAGCCCGACCGCTGTGGCGGGCCACTCTCCTTCCAGTGCATGGTCACACATGACGGTGCTACTCCTTGGAATGAATCACTGCCTGATACGACTTAATGTGAGTCATTTGAATCACCAGATATCAGGGTGAACGGCATCCTAACAAGGAGCGAAAAAACGATCAACACAAATGAGAATCAATTTCATTAACTTCTTTTTAGTCAAAAGAGGGTGACGAACGAAACTGAACTTCGCCGATAAAAAAGAGTTGCGATCGGAGCAAATTCAACTTGATAATGATAACGCTTATCATTTGTATATTATGGAAGATGTAAATAATGAAATCCTCAACCTCCCGTTTTATTGCTCCCAGCCTGCTGGCCACCACCATCGTCACTCTGCTGACCCAGCAAGCCATCGCCGCCAGCAACGCGCCTCAAGCCGATGAAGTGATCACCGTCACCACCACGGCGCACAATACCCGCTCGGCACCGGCCTCTATCTCTGTCATCACGGCCGAACAGATCGCCGCCGCGCCCGTCAATGATCTTGCCGACCTGCTGCGCCACGAAGTGGGCATTCAGGCTGAAGCTGACACCAATGGCCGTAGCGATATCGGCATTCGCGGTATGTCCGGCAAGTACACGCTGGTACTGGTGGATGGCAAACGCCTCTCCTCCTCCAATGCCCTGTGGCGCGGCGGCAACTTCGACAACACCCCGGTCCCCCTTGGCATGATCCAGCGGGTCGAGGTGATCCGTGGTCCCATGTCAGCACTTTATGGCTCCGATGCCATCGGTGGTGTCATCAATATCATCACCAAACAGCCGGGCAAAACCTGGCAAGGGGCGGCTGATGCCGACTTCAAGGCCATCGAGGGCAAGGATGGCGGCGATCAGCACAGGACCAACCTGGGCTTTACCGGCCCCCTGACCGACAACCTGCTGATCCGGATGAACGGCGAGGTGTATGACCGTCAAGCCTGGACCCCCACCGAAGCTGCTGACGGCATCCCCCTTATCGAAGCCAAACAGACCCGCAACTTCGCCTCCACCCTGAGCTGGCTGGTGGATGAGCAGCAGCGCTTCGAGCTGGATTACCTCTACAACCAGGATGAGCGGCCTCTCGATATCTTCCGCAAAACCGGAAACAAGGTGCACAGCCGCCAGCAGCAAAACGATCGCAACCTGTTTGGTCTGACCCACAAGGGGAACTGGAGCTGGGGTGACACCACCGTCATGGCCAACTATGAAAGCTCCCAGATCGATGATTTCAATACCAGCTACTCGGCCCCGCAGCAGCGCGAACTGGAAGAGAACACCCTGACCCTCAAGGGCTACACCAACCTGGCGCTGGCCAACCACTACCTGACCCTGGGTGGTGAATATCTGGATCGGGAGCTGGTGGATGCGGTGAGCTACAAGGATATCGGCGGCAAGGAGAGTCACTCTCAGGAGGCGCTGTTCGCTCAGGACGAAATTGGCCTGACCGACAGCCTGACCTTCACGCTGGGCGGCCGTTACGATCACCACGAGATCTACGGCAGCCACTTCACCCCGCGCGGCTATCTGGTCTATGAGATGAACGATGTGGTGACAGTGAAAGGCGGTGTCAGCCAGGCCTTCAAGGCACCGGCGCCGCACCAGTACTCCAACGGCTATAGCATCGAGAGCTGCGGCGGCAGCTGCCGCATCTATGGCAGCGACAAGGTCAAGCCGGAAACCAGCACCAACTACGAGCTGGGCGTCATCGCAGGGCAAGGGATCTGGGAGACCAGCGCCACCCTCTTCTACTCCGATATCGACGACATGCTCACCTTCAAACAGCTGCCGAACTCCACTGACCGCACCTGGTACAACCTGGAGAAAGCCACCACCAAGGGGCTGGAGCTGACCGGCAAGCTCGACCTGACCGACAATATCAACCTCGGCGCCAACTACACCTACCTCAAGGCGGAAGGCGATCAGGGCCAAGCTCTGCCCGAGCGGCCTGAGCACAAGGCCAACGCCAAGATCACCTGGCAGGCTACCGAGCGGGTCAATGCCTTTGTCGGCACCACCTACACCGGCACCCAGTTTGCCGAGCAGACCGTCAACAAGGTTGTCGTACTGCACAAGCTGCCCAGCTATCAGACCTTCGATCTCGGCACCGGCTTCAAGGTCACCGAGAACTTTGACCTGCGACTGGGGATCAACAACCTGACCGACGTGCGCCTGCAAGAGAAAGACACCGTCTTCCAGAACGTCGAACCGGGTCGCAGCTACTACGTCAGCGGCTCAGCCCGCTTCTAAGGTAGCCAAGGCCGATATAACAGAGCGCGGGCCCATGCCCGCGCTCTGTTAACCAAGAGAATAAGGGGAAGATCCCCACTGGACAGCAAAGAGCATGCAGATTTCCATTTGTCATCAGGATCGCTCATGTTCACCTCACTTCTGAATGCTTCACCCCTTGCCACCCTGCCCACCCCTGACGAGATGTTAAAGGCAAGACCCTGTCCGGCACGGCTCGTTCGCCAGATTGCACGCAGCCGACAGCAAGCCCGCCATATTCTGCAAGGAGAGGATGATCGCCTGCTGCTGGTGATCGGCCCCTGCTCCATTCACGATCCGGCAGCCGCCCGCGACTATGGTGGCCGGCTCTCTGAACTGCAGGGCCAATACGGGGAGCAGCTGCAACTGGTGATGCGCACCTATTTCGAAAAGCCGCGCACGACGCTCGGCTGGAAAGGATTTATCTTCGATCCCGACCTCGATGGCAGCGATCAACTGGAAAAGGGACTAACCCAGGCCCGCGAGTTACTGTTGGCCCTTGGACAGGAAGGGCTCGCCTGTGCCACCGAATTTCTCGATCTCACCAGCATGCTCTATCTGGGGGATCTCATCAGCTGGGGCGCCATCGGTGCCCGCACCACCGAATCCCAGCTCCACCGCCAACTAGCCTCCGCCCTCCCCTGCCCCATCGGTTTTAAAAACGGCACCGACGGCAATATCCGGATCGCAGTCGAGGCAATCCTCGCCAGCCGGGCGGCCCACCTCTATACCCAACCTTCCGGTGATGGCCAGCTGGCACTGGTGCGCAGCCATGGCAACCCCGACTGCCACCTGATCCTGCGCGGTGGCCGCCAACCCAACTATCAGAGCAATCATGTTACAGAGGCTGGCGAGCAGCTGCTCCAGCATCATCTCTCCCCTCGCCTGATGATCGATTGCAGCCACGGCAACAGCCAGAAGCAGCATGCCCGCCAGCTGCTGGTTGCCCGTGACATTGCCGACCAGCTGGGTGCTGGTAGCCATGCCATCGCCGCCATCATGGTGGAAAGTTTTATCTGCGAAGGGCGTCAGGATATCGGCAGCAAACCGCTGCGCTACGGCCAGTCGATCACCGATAGCTGTATCGGCTGGGAACAGACAAGGCAGCTGCTCGATATGGTGGCAGAAGGGGTGGAGGTGCGCCGCCAGCAGCGGATCGCCCTGGCGGGATAAATAGCGGATTAGAGAGATAACGCAGAAAAGAGTGTGGCCCCGATGGGGCCACCTTGTTGTTCACTGTTTGACGCACGTCAGGCGACTGACTCACGCTCCACCAGCTGGGCTTCAAACTTGAGCGCCAAGCCGTCCACCGGCTTGTGATCGAGCAGACGCAGCGCCAGCTCGGCAGCGCGGCTGCCCATCTCCTCGATGGGGTAGCGCACCGTGGTGAGCTTGGGATAGATGTAGCGGGCGTAGGGGATATCGTCGAACCCCACCACCGACACCTGCTGCGGGATCTTGTAACCCCGCTCCAGCAGGCAAGAGATCGCCCCCGCCACCATACCGTCGTTAAAACCGAGCACGGCCGTGAACTCGACACCACGGGCCAGCAGTTCACTCATCGCCACATAGCCGCCATTTTCGTCGGCATAGGCGCGGCTGACGAGTGCAGGATCAAAGGCGATCCCGGCTCTGGCCAGGGTCTGGGTGTAACCGGCCATCCGCTGCTGACCATCGACAAACTCTTCATCATCGGAGGTGATAAAGGCGATATTGCGATGACCGGCATCCAGCAAGTGCTGGCACGCGGTGGTGATCCCCGCCTGGTTATCGAGCCAGACGCAGCGATCTTCCGAGCCCGGCACCTGACGGTTGATAAACACGATGGGGGTAGAGCCTGCCGCCAGCTCGCTCAGCTCCTCGTCTGGGAGCGCCTTGCTGTGGAGGATCAGCGCATCGCACTGGCGCTGCAGCAGCGCCTGAATGGCGTGACGCTCGCGCGCGATATCGTGGTTGCCAGACATGACGATGGTGAACTTGTTGGCCTGATCGACCATAGTTTCGATGCCACGCATCATCTGGGCAAAGAAGGGGCCGCCGCAGAGGTCGCCAACCAGCACGCCAATGCAGTTGGAACGCTTGCTGACCAGTGCCTGGGCAAAACTGTTGGGTCGAAAATTCAGTTCCTTCATGGCCGCCAGTACGGCCTCACGCTTTTCCGGTGCTACCTGTGCCGTGTTGTTGATAACCCGCGACACGGTGGAGATAGACACATTTGCCAGCTGAGAAACGTCTTTAATCGTTGCCACTATCCATTCCTTTATTGTGGGGGAACCTGTCGGTGCCGACGCCCGAGTATACCCTGCGGCCTGATGCAATTCCCGGAGCCAGGTCACCAGGCATGTTTCCTTTGGTAACAAAACCTTACCCGATGATACCCGGCTGCAGGGAAATTTGAAAACAGGGGCCGGCTGGCGGCCCCCGACTCAATAGGCGTGATTGAGCTCCCGCTCCGACATGAAGCGCAGCGGCTGCTGCAGCTTGTGCTGATAGATGAGATCGAACGACAACACGTTTTGCACGTAGTTGCGGGTCTCCTTGTAGGGGATGCTCTCGACCCACACGTCCATCGGCTTGTTGTCACTCTGCTCTCGCCAGCGTTTTACCCGTCCCGGCCCGGCGTTGTAGGCGGCCGCCGCCAGGATCCGGTTGCCGTCATAGACATCCAGCAAGCGCTTGAGATAGGCGCTCCCCAGACGAATATTCATCGTCGGATCAAACAGTTGCTGCTCGTTGCGATAGGGCACCCCCAGCTTGCCGGCAGTCTCTTTGGCAGTAGCAGGCATCAGCTGCATCAGACCGCGCGCCCCCACCGGCGACTGGGCCAGCGGATAGAGGGCACTCTCCTGACGGGAGATGGCATAGAGCAAACTGGTGTTCATGGTGCGCTCTTGCGCCATCTGGGAGAAGGTGCGTTTGAGCGGCAGCGGGAAGCGCAGGTCGAGGGCATCCCACGCTTCGGCGCGAATGCTGGCGAGAATGGCCAGCTCGTGCCAGCCCTGATTGAGGGCGATATGACCAAACTCGATGCGCTGGGCCACCGGATTGCGATCCATGTTGTGGATCCACTCCGAGCGGGCCGCCGCAATCTCGTTCATCGACAGCAGCTCACGCACCCGCAACAGGAAGGGCCAGCGCTGACTGGCCGTGCGCCAGTCCGGAACATGCTTGACGCTCTGGTTCTTGATGCGATAGGGCACACCGGTGCGCTGGGCGGCCATAAAGCCGTAGAAACCACGCAGGTTGGCAGTCTCCAGATAGAGATCCCGCGCCGGTTTTTGCTGCCCCTGCACCTCAAGGGAGCGCGCCATCCAGTAGCGCCAGCGATCCTCTTTCTGACGGGCCATCGGCATCATCTTCACCCAGCCGGAGAGGCCACGCCAATCCTGCTCCCAGATGGCCAGTCGCGCCCGCAGCTCGGTAATGTCGGGATCCGCCAGCTTTTTCACCGTGCTGTCGACCCAGCTGCGCTGGGCTATGGAGCGATCCAGCAGCAGGCGGCGGGCAATCGCACGCTCTACCGGTTTCACCTCGGCCTGGGTCAGGCCGAAACGGCTGCGAAACAGCGCAAGCTGACGCAGCACCGACTCCGGCTCCTGATTGGCATAGCGGGTCAAACCGAGGGAGAGCAGCTTGCGGGAATAGGGGTTGCTGCTGAAATAGGCCGGGTTCATCGCCTTGGCGGGCTGCTCGAACAGGGTCACCATCTGATCGCCATAGCTTTGCAAGCCGCTACCCAGGGTTGCGCCAAGGTGGCGGATCAGATTGGGGTTTTCCGCCTCGAACGCCAGCGTCATCCGCTGCCAGATCTTCTCCTGGGTTCGCTGACCGGATGCCTGCCACAGCTGGAACAGCGGGGAGCAGGCATCGGGGCGAGATTGACCGCTCATCCAGATCTTGCCCGCCCCCTGCAACGCCTCTTTCGGCTTGCCGGTGTAATAGAGCGCCTGATAGTGCATGCAGAGCAGATCGGTGGAGCTCGGCTTGGCCGGATAGAAGCGCAGGAACTGCGACCACTGCTGGCTCTGGGCCAGATAGGTCAGATAGCTGCGCTCCAGCCTGTTGGACTGGGGGGTATCTCCATGCTGGCGGATAAAGCGGGTCACATCGTTGTAATCGGCTGCCCCCGGACGAAAGGCGAGCTGATAGTAATCGAGGTAAGGGAGCAGGGGGTAATGGGTCAAACGGGCACGAATTTGCTGGAAACGGGCCTGATCATTGGCCCGTACGGCGTCATACGCCTGACGGTAGAGCGTCTGGTCGGCAGTCTGCGCCATCAGGGTCGGCACAAACAGCGCCGACAAAACAATTCCCCATACAGCTTTCACTGAACATCTCCATTGAAGGCAATACACCGCCCGGTGGCGGTGGGTCTACTGCCTCTCATTCTACCCGTTGCCGAGCAGCGCTACAGCGGGGAGCAGGGACTATTTTTCTGACTCGCTCAGTTGCATTTCACGCAGTTGCTCCGGTCTGGTCAGCCGCTGTACATATTTCTCCAGATAGGGCACCGGCAGCGGCTTGGAGGCGAGATAGCCCTGATAGAAACTGCACCCCTGCGCCTTGAGAAACTCCAGTTGCTGACGGGATTCCACCCCTTCCGCCGTGACGTTAAAGCCCATATGTCGCGCCATGGCGATCACCGCCTCGACGATGGCCATGTTGTCGCCATCTTTCGGGATGTCCTGAATGAAGGAGCGGTCGATCTTGAGCTCATCGGCAGGCAGCCGCTTGAGGTAGCTCAGGGAGGAGTAACCGGCGCCAAAATCGTCGATGGCAAAGCTGATGCCGAGCTCCTTGAGCTCGGTCATCTTGCTGATGGTGTCCTCGGCATGGCCCAGCACCACGGATTCGGTGATCTCCAGATTGAGGCATGCCGGATCCATGCCGGTTTGTGCCAACACATCGTGGATCCGCTCGACAAAATCGGTGGCATGGAACTGTTTGGCACTGACGTTGACCGAGATCTGCGGAATATGGATGCCGTTCTCCTCCCACAGCACATACTGGGCGCACGCCTCGTGCAGCACCCAGTTGCCGATATCGACAATCAGATCGGTCTCCTCGGCAATGGGAATAAATTCTGCCGGCGAGACCAGCGAGCGACCGGCCGGCTGCCAGCGAATGAGCGCCTCGACACCAATGATATCGCCGCCATCGACCATATGCTGGGGCTGATAGTAGAGGGTCAGCTCTTGCTGGCTGAGGGCGTTGCGCAATTCGTTGTGAATGAGCAGACGGCGATCCGCCTGCTGCTGCATCGAGGCATCGAAGAAGCGACGGGTCTTGCGGCCAGCGGACTTGGCCTGATACATGGCGGTATCCGCCTGCTTGAGCAGATCATCGACCCCCTGCTCCCGATCCGGAAACAGGGTAATGCCGACACTGGCGCCGATGTGCAGCACTTGCCCCACATAGGTATAAGGAGCGGCAATCTCGGTGATGAGCCGCTCGGCAATGATATCTGCCTGCATCTCCGCCTGGGGCGGGCTGGCCGAGAGCGATGGCAGCAGCAACACAAACTCGTCACCGCCGAGGCGGGCCAGGCAATCTCCTTGCCGCACCAACCGTTTGAGACGGGCGGCGACCTCCTCGAGCAGCCAGTCACCGGTGGCGTGGCCGAGGGAGTCGTTGATGGTCTTGAAGTGATCGAGATCGATAAAGAGCAGGGCGCCAATCAGACCGTCGCGGGTCGCCTCGTTGAAGGTCTGCACCAGAGTCTCGTGGAGCTGACGGCGATTGGGCAATCCGGTCAGCTCGTCGTAATAAGCGAGATCCTGAATACGTCGCTCAGCCGCCTTGCGCTCGGAGATATCCTCGAAGCAGATGACAAAGTGGCTGATCACCCCTTTTTCATCCTGCACCGGCGTCACTATCTCCCACTGGGGGTAGGTGTGACCATCGGCATGACGACGCAGAGTTTCTCCCTGCCAGCGGTTGAGAGGGTTGAGCTCGTAGCCCAGCCCTCCAAGATTGGGCCAGAGATCCTCTTCCAGCTGCAGACCCAGTACGGAGTGGCTGTCAAAACCGGTGATCTGGCTGAAGGCGTTGTTGACCCGCAAGATCTTGAACCCCGGATCCGTGATGATGATCCCTTCGTGGGTCTCGAATGCAACGGCAGAGAGGCGCATCTGGGCATCGGATTGCAGTCGCTCCAGCTCGGCTACCATCCGTACCGAGAAGGTATTGAGCACCGAGGTGAGGTTGCTGGTATCTGCCGGGGCCGAATAGAGCAGCGCCAGATGGCCCAGAAGTTGGCTTCTGGCATCAAATAGCGGCTGACCATAATAAGTCTGCCCGGCCGCCAGCCAGGGTTGATACTCCTGCGACTCGTCAATCACCTCGAAACAGATGGCCCCTTGCTTGTAGAGCTCCTGACAGGGGGAGCCCGCCAGCGGGTAGTCTTTAAGCGTCAGCCCGTCGGCAGCCAGCACTTTGACCCGGTCGGCACCGCACAACTCCCCCACCCAGACCGCATCCACCTTGAGGATATGGGCCAGCTGACTGACCAGGGTATTGAAGAAATCGAGCCCGGTGCGGGCAGAGAGCGCCTGCGCCAACTGGGTTAGCAGGGTGGTTTGCAGCAACGGCAAAGAGAGGTTGAGAGAGGAGACCGCACTGTTGGCGGTATCAAGAGGGGTCAGCCAGCCACAGCAGATCTGCTGGGTGGGCACAAACTGGCCGCTCCAGAGCACATGGTTGAGCTGCCCCCGATCATCTTTCAGATGACCGATGAACTGTTCAGGCAGATGTGATTCATGAAGCCGGACAAGAAAATCGGCAAAGCCTGCCTCATCTTCCGGTAACAGGCGAGCGGCCCAGGGATGATTGCCCTCCCCTTGCCACTGCTGGTAGGCCCCCTGATCAGAGAGACTCCACTGATCATGTTGCCGATCGAAAAACCACATGACTTGCGTGGCCTGCTGCTTCATTTACCACTCCAACACAACAACCAACCACGTTTGATGTCCAATCAGGCATAGCAACGCCCCCTGCATCCGCTCATCAGATCAGAGGTTGCGAGGGAAGAGTACAAACATGCGATATCAAGCAGTGGAAACCGGACATGAGGTCGACACGAAGTGCTGCCAAGAAGGGACAGAAACGATCCTATTCCCGTCATACTGCCTGCCAGTTTCATGGAGCTCAAGCTGTTTTTGGCACGAAACCGGAAAAGATCACAATTTATAAGTTGCTGAATAGCCAAGGGAAGGTTATGTGACATGAATCACATTTCAATCTTTACCAATGAGTAATCTGAAGGTGAAGACACAAGCAAGACGACCCGAAGGGGGCCAATATGAAAATCGAAATTACCAGCAAAATCATCGACATCACCCCGGCTATCCGCGAGCGCATCGAATCCCGTTTTGAAAAGCTCGAACGTCTTCAGGTGCCTCTCATCACACCCCATGTGATTGTTTCCAAAGAGCGTCTGATGTTCACTGTCGAAGCCAGTGCTGGCATCCCCAACGGCAAACTGTTTGCCCAGGCAGAGCATGAGGATCTCTACGCCGCCATCAACGAACTGGGGCAAAAACTGGAGCGCCAACTCAACCGTCACACCGAAAAGCCGATTGCCCGTCGTGCCAACGCCGCGCTCAAAGAGCAGCCGCAACCGGATGAAGCTGACGCTTGATAGCATGCCGCAAGGCTAAAAATTCTAAAGAGCATAAAGGCGGGGTTACCCGCCTTTTTGTTGCCTGTGATTTGCCGACAAGCATCGCGTTACACCAGTGAACAGGCGCCATCAACTGAGCCAGTGCAACCGGGTATCCACCCCCTCTTGCAAACGATCGAGGATCGGCAGCAATACCAGCGGATCCTCCTGGCGTGGCATATCGGCCAGCTTTCCTTGCAACCGCTCCCGCGCCAGCGGTGACAGGTTGTCGTAGACAGCCTCATCGAGCAGTGGCTGTTTGACCGCCAGCGGCGGTGTTTGCAGCGCCAGCCAGAGCCGCACATCCACCATGCTTCCCCCCTGCTGCAGCCGCTCATTGATGACACTGCAGTCACTCCCAGCCCCTTCAGCCACCAGCACCTCTGCCGGTCTCAGGTCAAAGTGCAGACGCCAGTCACGGCTCTGGGAAGTGGCCGCCGGTTTGGCATCAAACCAGGGCTGCTCCTCCACCGCGTCGGTCAGCAGGGCCAGATGCAACCGGAAATCCGCCCGATCGCCATGTTGCAGGTCACGGTTGAGGCGCTGCCCCAACTGGCCCTCATCGACGAGCAGGTGATTACGGATTGAACTGGGCAGCATGAGATAACTCTCGAAAATGGCGATTTCACTGGTTATCGGCCACAAATCCAATTCTTTTAATGGAAAAATCCTGCTTGGGGGTTCACAAAACCGGAAGATCTGTTAGTATGCGCCTCGCACTTGTGGAGGGGTTCCCGAGCGGCCAAAGGGATCAGACTGTAAATCTGACGGCTCTGCCTTCGAAGGTTCGAATCCTTCTCCCTCCACCATTTCCCTGATTGCAATAGCTGAATACAATTTGCTTTGCCCCTGTGGAGGGGTTCCCGAGCGGCCAAAGGGATCAGACTGTAAATCTGACGGCTCTGCCTTCGAAGGTTCGAATCCTTCTCCCTCCACCATCATTCAGAAAACCCGGCCTAGTGCCGGGTTTTCGCATTTTTGGCCCATCGCAATTCATTCTCCCTCTGCACTGCCAACCTTTATCACGGCTTGCCCGCGGCCGATCGAGCAATACAAAACGGGAGGCCTGCGCCTCCCGTTTAGATTCATATCAGCCCTGTTACGGGATGAAGCGTTACAGAGTAAAGCGATAGAAGATATCGACCGCCTGAGCCACCCCGCTCATCGCCTGCAGATAGAGCCGTGGCAATACCTCGTAGCGCAGCTTGAACTCGGCGATGGGGCTGAAGACCCCGACCCCGTACTGGAACTGCAGGCCCGGCAGCAGATATGCAGACAGAGTCACCTGGGTGTTGTCACCACTGCCCGCCGTATCGAGGGAGACATCGCTCATCCCCAGCGACTCGCCGATGCTCGACACCACGCCGTTGGCCTGACTCACCGCGCCGGCTACCAGCAGGCCGTTGAAACCGCCATCCTCACCGCCGGTCTGCAACCCTTTGCCGCGCAGCAGATAGGAGAGCTGTTCCGACTGCGCCATCTGCGGTTCGGAGTAGACAGTGATCTCCGGCTTGCTGGCAGGGCCAGTCACCCGCACCCCGACCGTCACCTGACCCTCGATGGTATCGGGATCCCGGTTGGCCTCGATGTTGAGGAAGGGCCGATCCAGCGGACCGGAGAAGAGGATCCGCCCCTCCTTGATGATGAGGTTCTGACCATAGGCCTTGAAGCGGCCATTGGTCAGCACCAGCTGGCCGTTGCCTGCCAGCGGTTTCTCGGGATCCTGACGGATATTGAGGCCACCGGAGACATCGGTCTTCAACCCCATGGCATCGAGCTTCACATCGTTGCCAAGGCGGATCGCCACCTTCATCGCCAGCGGCAGACTTGCCTGCTTGGGAGCCGGGGGCAGATCGTCATAGACCACGGTCACATCATCGGAGACCGCAACCGCCGAATCCGGCAAGCTCTTGACCAGAATGCGCGCCCAGGGAATATCCACCTGACCGGTAATCCGGGTCTCCTCCCCCAGCGACACCGCGATATCGGGAGAGACTCTGACCCGGCCCATGCCCGGATATTGCGCCTCCAGATCCTTGCCCTGAATGGTGAGGCTGCCGCTGACCGGCATCTTGGCCCAGCTGAGCCAGCCGCCCAACGCCAGCGGCCCCTTGCCCACCAGCATGGAGCCATCGAGCTCGGCGCGGTTGCCTTCGATCTTGAGGCGGGTCACCAGCTTGGTCAGGGTCACCATGTCGGAGTGAGTCTGCACTTCACCGTCACGCAGGTTGAGCTGGCCAAACAGCAGGGGCGCCGCCAGGGTGCCGTCGAAGCGGGCATCGGCGGAGATGATCCCTTGCAGGGAGCGCACCTCAGGGATGAGCGGCGCAAAGGTATTGAGCTTGAGATCGTCAAACTTGAGCTGACCACCTAGCAAACCGCGACCGGCAGGCTCCTTGATCAGCAGATCGGTATCGATATTGCCGATCTGCTTGGAGGCAAAATCGAGGCGAATGGCCGCCTGCTGCCGCTCGAAATCCAGGGCTAGGGCCAGCTGCTGATAATCAGTCTTGAGACCATCAGCCACAAAAGTGCCCGGCGTGGTGCGCACCACCGCATGCAGGGTCGGCTGATTGCCACGCCAGCTGGCGCGGCCATCGGCGGAGAGCATCGCCTGCCAGCGGAAGTTGTCCGGCAACCAGGGGCGCAGCCGCTTGAGATCAAACTCGCTCAGGGCAAACTCCAGAGTCCCCTGGGCAGCGGAAACCTGACTCCCCTTGACGCAGAGGCTGGCCCCCTGGGAGCCGAGGCAGAGATCCCCCATCGCCAGACGCTGACGCGGCAGATCGAGATCCAGTGCCCACGGGGAGCTCAAGTCCCAACGGCGCAGCGGGGTTTTCAGCCGCAACTCGGAGAGCGCCCCGCGCCAGTGATCCCCCCGCACGCCGCCACCCAGTTTGAGGTTGGCCGCAACAGGGTCACCCTTCATGGTCAGGGTCAACAGATGTTGACTGATATCGCCGCTGAGGTTCAGGGCAAGCTGGCTGAGCTTGGTTTCGCCCTGTTTCAACTGCGCCACCAACAACGCGAGATCACCGGCCGGTTTGGCGCCGATCGCCGCATTGCCCTTGAGGCTAATACCCTTCATGTCGGTGCCGGCATAGTAGAGCCGCTCGGAGGCGAGATCCGCATCGATTTTTGGCGTCTGCTGATTGCCACTGACCTTCACCTGTCCCTTGATATCCCCTTTCAGGCCGGGATAGATGCCCCCCAGCTGGGGAGCCAGCAGGTTGGCATCGAGCTTCCACTGGGCGCTGCTGATACTGCCCTTGGCCTGCAACTGGTTAGGGCCACTTTGCAGCGAGAGCGCCGGGATCAGCCACTCCATCTTGTCGTTGCCGCTAAGCTCCCCCTTGAGGGCCAGCGGGTACTGGTTGAGTTTGCCATCCACCTTGAGCTTGGGCAGTTTCAGCTCCCAGTGGCCCGCTTCGTTCATCACGAAACGGCTCTCCAGCTCACCGGCCAGCGTCCCTTTCAGCTCAGGCAACAGCTCGGCCGGATTGATCCCCTTGAACAGGGTGGTCCCCTGCCACTCGATCCCCTTGTTCCAGGCGAGTTTGCCATCGAGTTTGAGCTCCCCCTTGAGGGCGTTGAGCTGCAAGGCGATCTTGCTGAGCCGCTCCAGATCCCCCTTCCCGTCCAGCGCAAGCTTGAAGGGGGGGACATCGGTCCCCTTGCCGGAGGTATTGAGGGCAAACTGGTAGCCGGAGAGCTTGCCCTTGGCAGTCAGGCTCCCTTTATCCAGCAGATAGCTCGGCTCATCTTTGGCAGGCTTGTGAAGAGGCCAACCGAGGCTCTTCCAGTCGAGGGTCAAATCAAAAGGGAGATCCGGGTCGAGGGCGGCCAGAGAACCCTTGAGATTGGCTGCAATCGGCCCCTTGGCCGACAACGCCAGCCCCAGCTTGCCAACCGAACCGTTCAGCGCCAGCGTGGCCTGCTCACCCTGCAGCTCGCCATCCAGCAGCCCCTTGCGGGCCTTGGCATCCAGGGTCACCGCCAGCGGGTAGTCGTCACTGAGCTGGATATGGCCCTTAAGCGCCAGATCGGCCATGGCGTGGCGCAGCGAGAGCTCGCGCACCTCGATGCGATCGTCGGCAGCAGTGGCCGACAGCAGCAGCTTGTCGAGCCCTTCGATCAACTCGCCCTGCTTATATTGCACCCGGGTCGCGCTGACCCCTTCCAGCTGGATGGGGAAAGGAAGATGAATGGCGGGCAGGACAATGGGGGCTGCCTTTACCGTGTTCGCAGCTGGCGCCCCTTTGCCCTGTTTGGCTATCTCGGCGCTGGCCTTGTCGGTACGAGCAACCGCAGCACCGGCTTGCTTCTCGTTAGCAGTCGGCTGCTTGGCGGATTTGGCTGCGCTGGCGGGTGCCGCGTCATCCAGCGTCACTGTCAGGTTATCGAGCACCGGGCCGCGTACAATCAGCCCCTTGCGGTTGAGGGTGGCGCCGATATCGAGGGACCCCAGGGTCACGGCCACGCCGGGCACCGCCAGATCGAGATCAGCCACCTTGAGGCTATCGACCTGGATCTTGAGTGGCAGCGGGTGCCAGACAAAGGGTTCGGAAGGCTCTTCCGGCGCAGGCTCGGAGTCGGCTACCTTGACCACCGGATGGGTCACCACCAGGGATTTTATCCAGAGCTTGCCCTGCAGCAACTTGCCGAGATCCCAGTCGAGCACGGCGCGATCCACAGTGACATCCACCAGCTCATCCTGCCAACCCGCCCCTTCCAGAGTCCAGCCATAGCCAAGCTGGCCCGCCACCAGCTCCCCCTTGAGGGAGGGCAGCGCCCCTTTGGCCTGTTGCCACAGCCACTTGTTGCCCTGATGGGTAAAGCCCAGCAGGCTGACACCGATGAGCAGCAGGAACACCAGCCCCATCAGCCAGAGAAAAATGCGTTTTAGCCAGATCACAATGCAGACCCCCGCGCAAGATACAGCCGCAGCGGCCAAAGAAAAAAGCGTTTAGACAACATCATAATTCAGGCCCCAATGCGAAATGCAGCCGCAAGGGCTTGTCCTCCTCCGATACCCCGACCGCCAGATCCAGCCTGACCTGACCGATAGGGGTGACCCAGCGCACACCAACGCCGGTACCTATTTTCCAAGGCTCGCTGTAATCGGTGGTGGAGGTGCCGCCATCCACAAACATGGCCCCCAGCCACTTCTCGCTGAAGCGGTAGTTGTATTCCAGACTGGCCACGCTGGTGTAGCGGCCACCGGTCAGCTTGCCATCCGGCCCGGTGGGGGAGATGCTCTCATAACCAAAGCCGCGCACTGTCTGATCGCCACCGGTAAAGAAGCGCAAGGACGGCGGCACCAGCGAGAAGCTGTCACCTATAATGGCCCCCTGCTCGGCCCGCATCAGGAATCTGTGGTTATCGCCAAGAGTTCGCAGCCACTTGCTGCGTCCCCACACCCGCATAAAGCTGATGTCGGAGCCCCATCTGGGATCGGAGAACTCCAGCGTCAGCTGCTGGCGATCCCCCCAATCGGGCACCAGAGTGCCGCGCACCCGCAGTCGGGACCAGGAGACCCCGGGGATCAGCAGCAAGCTGTTCCCCTCGTCGGCGCCCTGGGTATAGATCTCGTTCTCCAGCCGGATAAAGACGTCCCGATCCCAGCTCTCCGGCCGTCGCGTCCAGCGGTGCACACCGATGGTAGTGAGATCGGAGCGGGTATCGTTGTTGTCCTTGTACTGGTAGCCGGTCTGGATGGAGTAGTAGTCCCGCAGCGGGTTACCCACCGGGATCTGGTAGTCGAAGCTGAGCTCTGCCTCCGGCGCCGACACCTTGGCGGTGGCAAACAGACGGTGGCCATAGCGGTTGACCCAGGGCTTCTCCCAGGTGGCACTCATCCGCGGCCCTACGTCGGTGGCGTAACCGATACCTGTCTCGATTTCGTGATCGACCCGGTTATCCAGCGTCACCGCGATGGGTACCCGATAGTTGCTCGCCTCGCTCAATACCGGCTTGATATCGACCTGACGGAACAGCTTGGTGGAGGAGACATCCTGCGACATCTCGGCCAGACGGATGGCGAGATAGGGATCGCCGCTCTTGATGTTGATAAGCGGGCGAATAAGGTGAAGCGCTTCGGGAGTGGCATCGTAGCGGATCTCGCCAAAACGGTAGCGATGGCCCGATTCGAACAGAATAAAGATCTCCGCCGTCCCCTTGTCCGGGAACACCTTGACCTGACTCTTGCTCAGCTTGGCATCAAAGTAACCACGGGCCAGCCCGAGGCTGCCCAGATCCGCCTTGATGGATTCATATTTGGCGTGATTGAGGGGCTCCCCCTCTTTGAGGGGCAACTTGTCCAGCAGGGCGCTGTAAAGCTCGTCGCTGCCCGCATCCCCCTCCAGCAGAATATCGAGGCGGGAGACGATGACCGGCTCCCCCTTGTCCACCTCAATCACCACTTTGGACGGGGTTTTCTTGTCGCGACTCAGGGTGATTTTCGGCTGGTAGTAGCCATAAACCTGCAGCGCCTTTTGCACGCTCTCGGTAATTTTTGCACGGGCCGGGCGGTATTGCCGCTCCTGATAGACCGGCAGGGCATTGAGGTAGGCTTCAACGTTATCCTTGTTCTCCCCTTTCAACCCCTTGACCTGATAGGTGAGCTTGGCGGCAAACGCGGGCGAAGCCAGCAGCGACAGCAACAGGCCCACACCCAGTACCCGCAGGCCGCGGCGAAACGCAGGGCCGGACAGTGAACGCCCTGCCAGCAGGGATGAAATGCATCCTGTCAAAGGTCAATATTCCTGAATCTGTGGTGAAGGAAACCAGCGCCCTTTCGGGCCAACCCCGAATGCGGCGCAGCACGCCATGCCGTGCATGGCCGTGACACAAAAATGCGCGCCAGAAAAATGGCGAACCTTATCCTAACATAGGCATCGGCCAGCGACAGCGCGGCGCCATTGGCAAATTCACCATATCTTTTAAGAGGTTGACCACAAATCACACATTTTGCTGACAATGACGACGCCCGCTTTCCCGATGGAAGCGAATTGACCTGCCCTGAACAAGGTTCACTTCGTCGTCAGGCACCATTTGTCGCCTCTCCCCCTCTCATTACCACCAGAAACCCACCACGACAGAGTTTGTCGGCATCACCCCACCATCACCGTTTAACAGTCCCGGCACACCCTAAAGCCCGCCGTAGCGGGTGATTAAGAATTGCTCGTTCAGCGCAATCGAATTATCCCGCTGCCTTTGCAAGCGCCCCTCCCTCACACTTGAACCATCAACTGAAGGAGACACATCATGCATGCACGTAGCGAACAGATGGCTGACTATATTGCCGATCGTCTCGAGTTCATCACCTTCCTCGCCTGTTGCAGCGCCCTGCTGGCCCTGCTGACCGGCATGAGTGGCCAGCAGGCGCTGGCCTTTACCGCCCTGAACCTGCCGTTTGGCCTCGGCATTTTGCTGGCGATGGCGCTGCTGGCCCCCCTGCCCGTCCACTTGCGGCTGCCGGGCATCACCTTGCTGCTGGCAGGTTGCGCCCTGATGACCCTGCAACTGGGGGGTGAATGGCTCAATCCGCTGGCCATCTGGAGCCTCTACGCCCTGCTCGGGCTGGAGATCATCTGGCAAGCGCGCCCCCGCGCCATGCTGGCCACCCGCGCTCGCCAATAACAGGGCTGACGAGCGCCGGTAAATGGCGGGCTGTGATGGCTGACGCCGGTGGCAAATTGGGGTACTCTTGCGCCCCGATTTGCTACCACCCTTGGCGTTAACAACCTTCGCCATCACTCCCAGGAGCGCCCCGATGAAAAAAGCCTGTGCCCAGCACATTCTGGTCAAGACCGAAAAACAGTGTCTGGAGATCAAGGAGAAGATCGAGAAAGGAGCCGACTTCGGCCAGATGGCCAAGCGCTTCTCTACCTGTCCCTCAGGCAAGCGTTTTGGCGATTTGGGAGAATTTTCCAAGGGAGATATGGTGAAAGCATTTGACGATGCCGTCTTCAAGGGTGAACTGCTCAAGGTGCTGGGGCCGGTGCGCACCAAGTTCGGCTTTCATCTGATCAAAGTGCTCTATCGCAACTAAGTCATCGCAACTGACCATCTTCTCGGTGAAGCTCACCTCAGGCGGGCTTCACCGACCTCTGCATCTCCCTCGCAAAACTGACCAAAACCACGCCAAACTCTCATCAATTTACTAACGTTATCAGGTAATTAAGTTTATCCTTCTCGGCATTGTCCACATTCGACGATGGATCCCGTGCTATGCCCCGCTCTTGCTTGTGGCCCCTGCTGGCCTGGTTACTCCCGCTCGCTGGCGCCCTCGGCAGCCGCTTTCATCTCTGGCCCTGGTGGATCGGTTTTGCGATCTGTCTCGTCGGAGCCCTTGTCTCCCTGATCTTGCTGGTGCGCCTGCCCTGGAGCCGCAACCGCTTCGCCAGCGGCCTTGGCGTCTTGCCACTGCTGCTGCCGCTGACATTTGTGGCACAGGCGCTGCGCATGCCGCTGATCAACGATGTGAGCACAGATCCCTACAATCCCCCCCAGCTACGCTGGGCGGCAGAGCTCAGAACAGCGCAGGAGCTGCCAATTAATAACGCCCCGCTGAAAGCATTTGAAAGAAATCCCGGTCCTCTCTTTACCCATACCGCCCCCGAAGAGGTGGTCATCGAGGCTGAGGAGCTGATGCAGGAGCTGGGCTGGCAGGTACGACCCAGCCCGGATGGCCTGGATGCAGTGGTCACCACCGGCTGGTTCGGCTTTCAGGATGATGTGGCGCTGCGGGTCTTTGCCGGCCCCAAAGAGACTCGCATCGATATGCGATCAGCCTCCCGTCAGGGACAAAGCGATCTGGGCACCAACCGGGAGCGGATCGAGGATTTCCTGACCCGCCTGAACGAGCGGTTGGGCCAAGCCTACAAACCCAATTTGAAACCGTAAGTGTGAAACAACAAGAAGGTAACTGATGCGCGTTGAGGTCAAACCCGACCGGGAATATGCCTGGTTTATCCGCCCCTTTTTCTGGCTGCAAAAGCGCAACTATGGTCAGGTGCTTATTCCGGGCAAGTGCTGGGGCCGTTCGCCGCGCCTCTTTGCCGCCGTCGCCACCCTCTATGGCGTCATCAACCGCAAGCGCTCCCCCATCGATCCCGTGCTGCGCTCGCTGGTGACGGTGCGGGTCTCCCAGCTCAACTGGTGTCGTTTTTGCGTCGACATCAACGCCATGACCCTGGTAAAGAGAGCAGGTTCAAGCGAGAAGGTGGAGGCGCTAGCCAAGTGGCGCGAAAGCCCCTTGTTCGACGAGCGGGAGAAAGCAGTGCTCGACTACACCGAAGCGATGACTGGCCTCGATGGGGTGAGCGATGAACAGGCAGCCCGCCTCAAGCCCTGGTTCGATGACGATGCCATGGTGGAACTGACCGGCCTTATCGCCTTCCAGAACATGTCGGCCAAGTTCAACGCCGCCCTCGATATCGCGCCGCAGGGCTTCTGCCAGCTGCCGGTGCAGCCGGAACGCCCCGCCAAGCCCGACAGCAAGGACGCCTGATGAACCGGACCCGCCTGCTGCTTGCACTGGTGATGGGGGGCCTTATCGGCGCCTTTTTTGCCCTCGATCTCGGCCGTTACCTCACTCTGGACGCCTTGCAGGCCCAGCAGGCGGCAGTGGCGCAATGGGTCGACAGCCACTTTGTCTCGGCCAGCCTGCTGTTCGTGCTTATCTATGTGCTGAGCACAGCCCTCTCCCTGCCCGGCGCCAGCTTGCTCACCCTGGGTGGCAGCGCTGTGTTCGGCGTCGCCTGGGGGCTGCTGCTGGTCTCCTTCGCCAGCACCCTAGGCGCAACCCTGGCCTTTCTCAGCGCCCGTTTTCTGCTGCGCGACTGGGTCACCGCCCGCTTTGGCGACAAGCTGGCCACCTTTCAGTCCGGCATGGCGAAGGAGGGGGCCTTCTATCTGCTGAGCCTGCGCCTCATCCCCATCTTTCCCTTCTTTCTGGTCAATCTACTGATGGGGCTCACCCCCATCAGAGTCAGCACCTACTACTGGGTCAGCCAGCTTGGCATGCTGCCTGGCACCTTCGTCTATGTGCTGGCGGGCAGCGAGCTTGGCCAGTTAACCAGCACCGGAAATATCCTCTCCCCCGGCCTGATGGTCGCGTTGACCCTGCTGGGGCTGATGCCCTGGCTGGTCAAAAAATTGACCACACACCTCGCCCAACGGCGCCTGCTCGTCCCTTACCGTAAACCCGCTCGCTATGACTACAACCTGCTGGTGATCGGTGCCGGTGCCGGTGGGCTGGTTACCAGCTATATCGCGGCAGCGGTGAAGGCCAAGGTGGCGCTCATCGAGAAGCACAAGATGGGGGGCGATTGCCTCAACAGCGGCTGCGTCCCCTCCAAGGCGCTGATCCGCAGCGCCCGCTTTGCCGCAGAGCAGCGTAAAGCCGACGAGCTGGGCTTTAGCCCAAGCCACTCCCGCGCCGATTTTGCCGCCGTGATGGAGCGGGTGGCTGAGGTTATCAAGGAGGTCGAGCCACACGACTCCATCGAACGCTATCAGGGGCTTGGAGTGGAATGCATCGAAGGGGAGGCGCGGCTGGTCTCCCCCTGGGAGGTAGAAGTGAACGGCCAGCGCCTTGCCAGCCGCCATATCGTTATCGCCACCGGCGCCCGGCCGCTGGTGCCCAAGCTGCCGGGGCTGGATCAGGTGCCTTACCTCACCTCGGATAGCCTCTGGCAGCTGCGCACCCCGCCGCGCCGCCTGCTGGTGCTGGGCGGTGGCCCCATCGGCTGCGAGCTGGCCCAGAGCTTCGCCCTGCTCGGCATTCCCGTGACCTTGGTGGAACTCTCGGAGCAACTGCTACCCCGCGAAGAGAGAGAGGTAGCCGACGCGCTGGCCGGGCAGATGAGCCGCGATGGCGTGCAGCTACTCACCGGCTGGTGCGCCGAACGAGCCGACTATCTGCCCGCAGCCGAGGGGGATCTCCCCATCCGGCTGCAACTGCGCCGAGGCGATGAGACACAAGTGGTGGAAGGGGATCAACTGCTGCTGGCACTGGGTCGGGTCGCCAACGTCAGCGGCTTCGGGCTCGAAGCGTTGGGGGTCGAGCTTGCCCCCCGCGGCACCCTAGCGGTCGATGGCTTTCTTGCCACTAACTTCCCCAGCATACTGGCGGTGGGAGACGTAGCGGGCCCTTACCAGTTCACCCACTTTGCCGCCCATCAGGCCTGGTATGCGGCAGTAAATGCCCTGTTTGGCCAGTTCAAGCGCTTTCAGGCCGACTATCGGGTCATTCCGGCGGCCACCTACACCACGCCGGAGATTGCCCGGGTCGGGCTCAATCGCAAGGAAGCCGAAGCGCAGAGGATCCCCTTCGAGGCGACCCGCTTTGAGCTGGCTGAGCTGGACAGAGCCATCGCCGATGGGGAGCGCCACGGTTTTGTCGAGGTGCTGACCGTGCCGGGCAAGGATACTATCCTTGGCGCCACCATAGTGGGCACTCACGCCGGTGAACGGATCGCCGAGTTCGTGCTCGCCATGCGTCACCGCCTCGGCCTTGGCAAGATCCTCGGCACCATTCACGCCTATCCCACCCTGATGGAGGGGAACAAATATGTGGCAGGTGAATGGAAACGGGCCCACCAGCCCACCCGGGTGCTGGCGTTGCTGGCCCGTTATCACCGCTGGCGCCGTGGCGCCTGACAATCAGGGAAACATTTATGCTCAAGTCATTCTCACAACTCAACTCACAGCTCAAACAGCGGCTAAACGCCCTGCTGTGCGCCCTGCCCCTGCTGGCCAGCGGCCCGCTGTTAGCCACTCCTGATGACAACTGGCAACGGACCCTTGAGGAGGCGAAGGGACAGACCGTCTACTTCAACGCCTGGGGCGGCAGCCCGGAGATCAACGCCTATCTGGTGTGGGCCGGGCAGGAGCTGGCGCGCGACTATCAGGTCAAACTGGTGCAGGTGAAGGTGGATGACATTGCCCAGAGCGTCAGCCAGTTGCTGGCCAACAAGCAGGCGGGCAAGCAAGCTGGCGGCCCCATCGATCTGCTCTGGGTCAACGGCGAGAACTTCAAGGCGCTCAAGGAGCAGGGGCTGCTCGGCGCTCCCTTTACCGCCGAGCTACCCAACATGGCGCTGGTAGACAGCACCCTGCCGGTGAGTGAGGACTTCACCCTGCCGGTGGAAGGGCTGGAAGCCCCCTGGGGCATCGGCCAGCTCAATCTGATGGTCGACACCGAAGAGGTCGCCAGAGCGCCCACCTCGGCAGCAGCCCTGCTGGCGTGGGCCAAGGCCCATCCCGGTCGCTTCACCTACCCCAAGCCGCCCCAGTTCCATGGCTCCAGCTTTCTCAAGCAGATCCTGCTGGAGTTGACGCCAGACCCCGCCCCCCTCTATCGGGAGGCGACCGATACCGAGTTTACCCAACTCACCGCCCCGCTCTGGGCCTGGCTCGATGAGCTGCATCCGGCACTCTGGCGCAAGGGCAAACTGTTCCCCACCAGCGCCGCCGAAACCCGCCAGTTACTCGATGATGGCGAACTGGCCATGGCCATCAGCTTCAATCCGCAGGAGGCGCAGAGCGCCGCCCAGATTGGCGCCCTGCCCCCCAGCGTGGAAGCGGTAGCCATGGAGAAAGGGGCGCTCACCAACAGCCATTTTCTCGCCATCCCCTTTAACGCCAGTGCCCGTGCGGGTGCCAAGGTGGTGGCCAACTTCCTGCTGAGCCCGGCGGCGCAGGCGCGCAAGGCCAATCCGGCCTTCTGGGGTGATCCCAGCGTGCTGCGGGCCGATGCCCTGCCTGACCCCGCCAAGGGGCAACCGGCACTGCGCTTCAAAGCGGTGGCCGAGCCTCACCCCAACTGGCAGCTCAAGCTGGAAGCGGCCTGGGCCGAGCGTTACGGTCACTGATGAGTGCCGCTGGTCACCCGCTTTCCCGCTCCCGACCGTGGCGCCAGTTGACACGCCACCCCACTATGAGTACGGGGATGGCGGTCATTTATCTGGCACTCTTCGTCATCCCATTGCTGGCGGGGCTGTGGCAACTGCTGGCGGAGGGGATGGCCGCCTCTCATCTCGCCTTGCTGCTGGCCCAGCCAGGCCTGTGGCACTCCGCTGCGCTGAGCCTGTGGATTGGCGCCGCCTCGACCCTTGGCAGCCTGCTGTTGACCTCCTTGCTGCTGGCCCACAGCGACAGCCGGGCTTTCGGGCTGCTCCGCCGCCTGCTCTCGCCCATGCTGGCCATGCCCCACGTCGCCTTTGCCATCGGTTTTGCCTTTTTGCTCGCCCCCTCCGGTTGGCTGCTGCGGCTCATCTCGCCAGCTCTGACGGGGTTTGATCTCCCCCCCGATTGGCAGACCATCCGCGACCCTTGGGGGCTCGGGCTGATTGCACTGCTCGTTTTCAAGGAGACCCCCTTTTTGCTGCTGATGGCGATGGCCGCACAACAGCCCATCTTGCTGGCACGCCAGCAGTGGCTGGGGGCAAGCCTCGGTTTCAGTGCCCCCCAGATCTGGTGGCGCCTGCTGCTGCCCGCCCTCTGGCCTGCCCTGCGCCTGCCCATCTATGCGGTGGCAGCCTATGGAGTGGCGGTGGTGGATCTCGCCCAGCTGCTCGGGCCCGATGCCCCCGCCCCGCTGGCGGTGCGGTTGTGGCTCTGGTATCAGGACCCGGACCTGCTCTGGCGCGGCGCCACCGCCAGCGGCGCCCTGCTGCTGCTCGCCATCACGGCGCTGCTGATCGCCCTGCTCAGATTACTGGAGTGGCTTCATAAAGAGGTGGGCAAAGGCTGCTGGCTCAATGGCAAACGGGCGGCGCCCCACTTCTTTGCCAACCGGCTCGCAGCAGGCTTTGCATTGACCCTGATCACCCTCAATCTGGTGGTGCTGGCGGCCCTGCTACTCTGGTCACTGGCGCGCCGATGGCCCTTTCCCGCCCTCTGGCCCAGCCAATGGAGCGGTCACTACTGGCTGGATCTGCTGCCAACCCTGCTGCCGCTGCTGACAACCAGCGCGCTGCTGGCGCTGGCGAGCGGCTTGCTGGCACTGGGAATGGCGGTGTGCAGTCTGGAGGCACAAGCCGGCCGCCGCCCCTGGCCGCTCTGGCTTATCTGCCTGCCGCTGTTGCTGCCACAGGCGAGCCTGCTGTTTGGTATACGGCTCGGGGTGGACTGGCTTGCACATGACTCGATAAGCAGCATTGGCTGGGGCTGGGTGCTCTGGAGCCAGCTGCTGTTTGTCTTTCCCTATGTCTATTTGTGCCTGCACGGCCCCTATCGCCAGTTCGATCCGCGGATCACCCAGAGCGCCCTGCTGCTGGGGGCAACGCCATGGCGAGCCTGGTGGCAAGTGAAAGCGCCGCTGCTGGCGCGCCCGCTGCTGTTTGCCTTTGCGGTGGGGGCTGCGGTGAGCCTGGCCCAATACCTGCCGACCCTGCTCTTTGGCGCAGGCCGGGTCGCCACCATCACCACCGAAGCGGTGGCCATCGGCAGCGGCCTCAACCGGCGACTGGCGGGGCTATACGGTCTGCTGCAACTGCTGCTGCCGCTCGTTATCTATCTGCTGGCGCTCTGGCTGCCGGCGCGGATCAATCCGGCGCTCAAGGGGGGCGGCTCACGATGAACTCTCATGATGGAAACAGCCATATGCTGAGCACCACGCCTCTTCGGCTTTACCTTGATGAAAATCTGCTGCTCTCGCTGCCCGCCCTGCAAGTGGCCCCCGGCGAGGTATTGACCCTGATGGGGCCAAGCGGCTGCGGTAAAAGCTCCCTGCTGGCGGGGCTGGCCGGGGTACTGCCCGGCGCGCAGACAGATAGCGGCCCGATCCGGCTTGAGGGGGAGGTAAGGCTCGGCGAGCGGCCACTCAACACCTTGCCTGCGCAAGCGCGGCGCATCGGCATGCTGTTTCAGGATGACCTGCTGTTCGACCATCTGACGGTGGCGGAGAACCTGATGTTCGGTATGCCTGCGACCATCAAGGGAAAATACGCTCGGCGGGAAAAGGCACTGACAGCGTTAACGCAGGTCGCGCTGGTGGATCAGGCTGACAAGCTGCCGCAGCTGCTGTCAGGGGGTCAGCGAGCGCGGGTCAGTCTGCTGCGGGCACTGTTGGCCGAACCCGACACCCTGCTGCTGGACGAGCCCTTCTCCCGCCTCGACAAGCCGCTGCGGGCCGCCTTTCGCGAACTGGTGTTCGCCCAGATCAAGGCGCTGGCCATCCCCGCCATCCTGGTGACCCACGATGCGGAAGACGCGCCGGGCACCATACTCAACCTCACCGAATGCCACTGTTAACCGAGGAGTGTTCACCTTGTTTGATCGCCATCTGATCCCCGTGATCCGCAGCCCTCTCACCCAGCTTGCCAAACCGCTCTGCCGTGCCGGGATCAGTGCCAATCAGGTGAGCCTCACCGGCTTTGCCATCGGCATGCTGGCGCTGCCGCTGCTGGCCTTTGGCTGTTATTCATGGGCGCTTGTGGCCATCCTGCTCAACCGGCTGCTGGACGGGCTCGATGGCGCCGTGGCGCGGGAAACCGGCATCACCGACTGCGGCGGCTTTCTCGACATCACCCTCGACTTTATTTTCTACGCCGCCGTGGTGCTGGGCTTTGCCCTCGCCGCCCCCGCCAATGCGCTGCCCGCCGCCACCCTGCTATTTGCCTTTATGGGTACCGGCTCGAGCTTCCTGGCGTTTGCCATCATGGCGGGCAAGCGGGGCATCGACAATCCGGTCTACCACCACAAGTCTCTCTACTATCTGGGCGGTCTCACCGAGGGGAGCGAGACCATCGCCCTGTTCGTGCTGATGTGCCTGTGGCCCGCCGCCTTCGCCCCGCTCGCCTACGGCTTTGCCCTGCTCTGCGCCATCACCACCCTGACCCGGCTCTGGAGCGGTTACCACACCCTGCGTCCCCCCCAGCGCGAAACAGCACAGCACTCACAGAAGGGCTAATCCATCGCACGATGAATTGGCGGCAAACAAGGCGCACGGAACACTTGCACGGGGATGACAATGTTTTACCATTGCGACACTTTTATCAGTCTCTTTGAGAACCCTATGCGTCGCCTTGCCTCTCTTCTCACTCTGTCGTTATTCCCCCTGCTCGGTGGCTGCAGCAGCGCCCCAGCGCCAAAGCCCGTGGTCGTCCCCCAGCCCAAGAGCGCCTTTATCAATCAGGCGCCATCGAGCAAACCCGTTTATACACAAGGGGTTAGCAAGGGGGACTTCGCCAATCGCCCCAACGTGGACCGGTTCGTCCAGAAGATGGTCGAGAAGCACGGTTTTGACAACGCCCAGCTGCATCAGGTGCTGGCACAGGCAGAGCGTTACGACTGGATCATCCGCCTGATGGATGCCCAGGCGCCGACCACCGCCAAGCCCACCGGCCCGACCGGTGCCTGGAACCGCTATCGCGCCAAGTTCATCACCCCCGACAACGTACAAAACGGCGTCAACTTCTGGCGTGAATACGCAAGCGAGCTGAACCGGGCGGAGCAGGTCTACGGGGTGCCGCCGGAGATCATCGTCGGCATTATCGGGGTGGAGACCCGCTGGGGCCGGGTGATGGGCAAGACCCGCATTCTGGATGCGCTGGCCACCCTGGCATTTGATTATCCGCGCCGCGCCGAATTCTTCACGAGCGAATTGGAAGCCTTCCTGGTGATGACCCGCGACGAGGGGATGGATCCCACCGAACCAAAGGGCTCCTATGCAGGCGCCATGGGCTATGGCCAGTTTATGCCCTCCAGCTTCCAGCGCTATGCGGTGGACTTTGACGGCAACGGCCACACCAACCTGTGGGATCCGGTGGATGCCATCGGCAGCGTCGCCAACTACTTCAAGGCCCATGGCTGGGAGAAAGGGCAACCGGTGGCGGTGCGTGGTCAGGGCCAACTGCCCGGCTATGAGCATGGCTTCCAGACCCGCTACCCGGTCGCCACCCTGCGCCGCGCAGGGCTGACCCCCACCAGCAGCCTGGGCAACCACAGCGAGTCGAGCCTGCTGCGCCTCGATGTGGGCACCGGCTACCAATACTGGTACGGTCTGCCCAACTTCTACACCATCACCCGCTATAACCACAGCACCCACTACGCCATGGCGGTATGGCAGTTGGGGCTGGCGGTGAAGGCGGCGCGCTGACAACTCGCTGGCATAAAACAGACAATGAAAAAGGAGCCATCATGGCTCCTTTTTTATATCCAACGTTCAACCCCATCAGGGGCTCAAGGATGACTACCTGATTTAGACGCCTGCCTTGGCCAGCGCAGCAGAGACGATCTGCTGGGCCTCCTGCTGGATGAGGTCGAGGTGCGTGTCGCCCTTGAAGCTCTCCATGTAGATCTTGTAGATAGACTCGGTGCCGGAGGGGCGCGCCGCGAACCAGCCGTTCTCGGTCACCACCTTGAGGCCGCCGATGGCGGCATCGTTGCCCGGCGCCTTGGTCAGCTTGGCGATGATGGGCTCACCGGCAAGCGTTGAGGCTTCTACCAGTGCAGGATCCAGCTTGGAGAGCACCGCTTTCTGGGCGCTGTTGGCCGGGGCGTCGATACGGCGATAGCTGGAGCGGCCAAACTTGGCTTCCAGTGCGTCGTAGTGAGCCTGCGGATCCTTGCCGGTCACCGCCAGAATTTCCGCCGCCAGCAGCGCCAGAATGAAGCCATCCTTGTCGGTGGTCCAAACGGTGCCATCTTTGCGCAGGAAGGAGGCGCCCGCACTCTCTTCGCCGCCAAAACCGAACTCGCCGCTGTAGAGGCCATCCACGAACCACTTGAAGCCGACCGGCACCTCTTTGAGGGTACGGCCAATCTCGCCGGCCACCCGGTCGATCATGGACGAGGAGACCAGCGTCTTGCCGACGGCCGCATCAGCAGCCCAGCCGGTGCGATGGGTAAACAGATACTGGATTGCCACCGCCAGATAGTGGTTCGGGTTCATCAGGCCAGACTTGGTAACGATACCGTGACGGTCGTAGTCAGGGTCGTTGCCAAGGGCGATGTCGAACTTGTCTTTGAGGGCAATCAGGCTCGCCATGGCGAACGGGCTGGAGCAGTCCATCCGGATCTTGCCATCTTTATCCAGGGTCATGAAGGAGAAGGTCGGGTCGACCTTGTAGTTCACCACTTCGATGTTCAGGCCATAGGTCTTGGCGATAACGTCCCAGTAGGCAACGCCGGAGCCACCCAGCGGATCGACACCGATCTTGATGCCCGCGTTCTTGATGGCATCCATGTCCAGCACGTTCTTCAGATCATCCACATAAGGGGTGACATAGTCGTGCTCGACCACGAACGGGCTCTTGAGCGCCTCGGCGAACGGCATCCGTTTCACGCCAGCCAGACCCGCTTCCAGAATAGCGTTGGCACGGTCTTCCACCCACTTGGTGATCTCCCCTTCAGCGGGGCCACCATGGGGCGGGTTGTACTTGAAGCCACCATCTTCCGGCGGGTTGTGAGACGGAGTGATCACCACGCCGTCGGCACGCGCGGCAGGCTTGCCCGCGTTATGGCGCAGGATGGCGTGAGAGATGACCGGGGTCGGGGTAAAGCCGAGGCCAGCCTGAATGCGGGTTTCAACACCGTTGGCGGCCAGCACTTCGACGGCGCTGGCAAAGGCGGATTCGGACAGGGCGTGGGTATCCATGCCGACAAACAGCGGGCCAGTGATACCGGCCTGCTGGCGATACTCCACCAGGGCCTGGGTCACCGCCAGAATATGGGATTCGGTAAAGGCGCTGTGCAAGGCACTGCCACGGTGGCCGGAGGTACCGAAGGCCACCCGCTGCTCGGGGCGGCTCATGTCCGGCTTGTTAAGGTAGTAGGCGCTGACCAGACGGGGAATATTGGTCAGGTCGCTTAAACGGGCCGGCTGACCGGCGTGGGAATGCTGAGCCATGGCGTTTTCCTTGCGTAATGGCGGCCTTGCCGGGCAAGGCCTGAGTCTTGAAGAATCGTTAAATTGCGCCACACACCTGCGCGATCACCTCTTCGCCATAGCCCATGCTGGCCATCAGCTGGGCCACCATGTTCTGCTTGCGGCTGGTGTTGGTGTTGGTGATCACCCAGAACGGGGTCTCCGGTACCGGCTTGGGCTTGGTGGTGCTGCCACTGGCACGCAGAGCCTCGGGATCCTGCGAGAAATAGACGCGCTTGCGCCCCTTGATTTCGGTGGCCTGGGTAAAGCCTTCCGGGTTATCCCGGTAGAGGGTACTCAGCACCTGCATAAAGCGGTTGATGGACTTCTCTTCTTTTTGCAGCTCACCGGAATCGAGCAGGGCTTGCAGCCCTTGTTGGGTGGCTACCGTACTGGGCTGCGCGACGGCAACGGGCTCGGCAACCGGCACACCTTGGTGAGCAGGCTGTTCCAGCAGACGGCGCAGGATATCGGAGGCACTTTCACCAATGTGCCGGGTCTGGCTGGCGATATAGAAGTAGAGATCGTCATCAAGCTCGATGGTTTTCATATGGATGCGCTGGACTCGTCGAAATTCGGATGCGGCGATTATACATAGGCAAACCCGACAGCCCAAGCAAGGGGCTGGCAGATGTACATGAATCTCATCGAGAATACGGCATAATAGCGGGCCAAGTGTGTGATCAGCCGCACTGATAGCCGATCCAGACGGGATTTTTTAGAAAAAAAACCACATAAAATCCCAATCCATTGGACGAAATCCTTTTCTTTCCAGTGCGTTAAATAAAACAGCGATACGCACCCACGACCGACAAGGTGTCATTTTGCAACAAAACAGCATATTGAACTTCAAGGAGCAGGGTCAGGGCCCGGCCGTTATTCTGATCCACGGCCTGTTTGGCAGCCTCGATAACCTCGGCCTGCTGGCCCGTGCCCTCTGCGAACAGTACCGGGTCATCAGCGTCGATCTGCGCAACCACGGCGCCTCCTTTCATAGCAGCGAAATGAGCTATCCGGCCCAGGCAGCCGATATCCTGGCCCTGATGGATCGGCTGGAGATTGCCGAAGCGACCCTGATTGGCCACTCGATGGGTGGCAAGGTGGCGATGCAGGTCACCAAGCTGGCGCCAGCGCGGGTAAGCCGTCTGGTCGTCGCCGACATGGCGCCGGTCGCCTATCCCCACTCCCGCCACCAGAATGTGTTCGCCGGACTCAACGCCACTCTGGCGGCACAGCCCCAGAGCCGCAGCGATGCAGAGCGCATTCTGGCCGAACATATCGAGATCGCCGGAGTGCGCCAGTTTCTGCTCAAATCCTTCGCCAGAGGCGAGCATGGCTGGGGTTGGCGCTTCAATGTGCCTGCTCTTGAGGAGAACTACGCCAACATCATGGGCTGGCCAGCGGATGAGCATCGCTTCGAGGGGCCAGTGCTCTTTATCAAGGGGGGGGATTCCGATTACATGCAGCCCCAATACAGCGAGACGGCACTGGCCCAATTCCCGGCGGCAAAGGTGCGTGTCATCGCGGGTACCGGCCACTGGTTGCACGCGGAAAAACCGGCTCTGTTCAACAAATTGGTTGTGGATTTCCTGTCGACAGGCGGTTAACAGTTTCAAATCCTTTGTGATATAGTGCGCCCGTCATAAGGAGTGTGCGCAATCCATGCTAAGTGAACATATCGACCTGATCGAAAGTTTGGGCCTCAAGTTATTCTTTGTGGCCATTTTCATATTGATTGGCCTGGCCATTCAGGACGTGCTCAAACGCGGCAACGTGCCCCGTTTCGGTCGTTTTATCGTCTGGTTGGTACTGTTTCTGGGTTGTGCGGGTTTTGTCGCCAAGGGGCTGATCGAACTGGGCTGGGAAGGCTCAGGACTCGGCTAACTTATTTTCATCTGTGATGTATGGCCAAACAGCAAACTGATCGAACAACACTGGATCTGTTCGCAAATGAGAAGCGCCCCGGCAGGCCAAAGACCAATCCACTCCCCCGCGAGACCCAGCTCAAGATCAACAAGCGTAACCAGCTTAAGCGCGATCGGGAAAATGGGCTGAAGCGGGTAGAGTTAAAGGTGGAGGCCGAGTTGCTGGAGCGCCTGAACCAACTTGCGTTACAACAGAACATCAGCCGAGCCGAGCTGATCCAATCTATCCTGAAACAACAGATTGAGTCCGCCTTTGCGGTGGACATTGCAGTCTGAGCGTTGAGCATTAACACCAAATACGGGTAACTAAACACTATGGCAAGTGTAGGTCTGTTTTTTGGCAGCGATACCGGTAACACCGAAGCTGTCGCCAAGATGATCCAGAAAGAGCTGGGCAAAAACCTGATTGAAGTCCGTGACATCGCCAAGAGCAGCAAGGCCGACATCGAGAGCTTTGATCTGCTGATGTTCGGCATCCCGACTTGGTACTACGGCGAAGCCCAGGCCGACTGGGACGACTTCTTCCCCGATCTGGGCGAAATCGACTTCACCAACAAGCTGGTCGCCATCTTCGGTTGCGGTGATCAGGAAGACTATTCCGAGTACTTCCTCGACGCCATGGGCACCCTGCGTGACATCGTCGAAGCCAAAGGCGCCATCATCATCGGTCACTGGCCGACTGCCGGCTACGAGTTCGAAGCCTCCAAGGCGCTGGTCGATGACAAGCACTTTGTCGGTCTGGGTATCGATGAAGATCGCCAGCCGGAGCTGACTGCCGAGCGCGTCAAGGGCTGGTGCAAGCAGCTGCACGAAGAGATGTGCCTGGGCGAGCTGGAGTAATCCGCGTCCTCTCATACCTCTGACAACAAGGGCCCTGACGGGCCCTTGTTGTATCTGCAAGTGGCGATGCCTGCCTTCATTCTCCCCTGCTATTCACCTCTGTGCTCCGGTTTGGCTCGCACATAGAGGGTGCGCTTGACCTGCGCCACCAGTTCGCCGCTCTTGTCCTGCACCGTCACCTCGAATTCGGGGAAGTGCTTGTTGCCACCTTCAGTCGCCGCCACGATTTCGGCCAGCTTGCCCTCGGTCAGGTTGAACTCGGCCACCAGCTTGCCCTTGCCGGGCTTGATATAGTTGATGCTGCCCGCCTTGTCCCAGACGTAGTAGCGATTCTTGAAGTAGCCCATCAGCATCAGTGGATAGATGGGGTCCGTCATGGCAAACATGCTGCCGCCAAACTGGGTGCGGTTGGCGTTCTTGTTCCACCAGCGGGATTTCAGGGTCACCCGGCAGTAGCGAAAGTCATCGCTCAGGGTCTCTATCGTGATACCGGCACCCCAGAAAGGGGGCCAGGCGTTGAGTGCGCGGCGCACCCAGGCCGCCTTGTCAAAAAGCCAATCCATGGATCTCATCCGACCAGAATATGAAAGTTACATCTTATCAACATCTGCCATGCCAGCAAGTCGGACGACACGATTGATTATTTCAATCCAACCGGCCATTTATGGCTAAACCCCTTGAATTGCTGGGTTTATTTTTAGGGAGGCTACGACCTATAATGACAGGCCAAGCGAGTTCAAGGTTGCCATTCCTGCGGCAGTCCATCAGAATAACCCCACCTTCGAGAATGCGAATAAGTAGAATATGGCAGACAACAACCAAGCGTTAAAAAAGGCCGGGCTCAAGATCACCTTGCCCCGGGTCAAAATCCTGGAAATCCTGCAACAGCCGGACTGCCAGCACACCAGCGCCGAAGATCTCTATAAACGACTGATCGACCTGGGTGAAGAGATTGGTCTCGCTACCGTCTATCGCGTTCTCAACCAGTTTGATGATGCCGGTATCGTTACCCGTCACCACTTCGAAGGTGGCAAGTCGGTATTCGAGCTGGCCACTCAGGAGCACCACGACCACCTGGTTTGCCTCGACTGCGGCAAGGTGATCGAGTTCTCCGACGAGGTGATCGAACAGCGTCAGCGCGAGATCGCCAAGAAATTCAATATCCGTCTCACCAATCACAGCCTCTACCTCTACGGTCACTGTGCTACCGGTGAGTGCAAGCACGACGAATAAGTCAGCCGCGACTTGCAGATAACGGACAATAAAAAAGCCAGCATCAGCTGGCTTTTTTATTGTCCGGCGCAGGCCTTTGGCATCGCACAGGGCAGGGTTTCCCCTGCCCCATCGGCTTAGCCTTCGACTTTGCCCCAGGAGTCGCGCAGGGCAACGGTGCGGTTGAACACCAGATGCTCCGGGCTGGAGAGCTTGTTGTCGGCGCAGAAGTAACCTTCACGCTCGAACTGGTAAGCCTGCTCCGGCTTGGCGTTCTTCAGGGAAGCCTCGACACGGGCACCCTCGATGATCACCAGGGATTCCGGGTTCAACGCGGCTTCGAAGTCATCCTCGGCGCCCGGGTTCGGCACCTTGAACAGACGGTCGTAAAGACGCACTTCCGCTGGCAGGGAGTGAGTGGCGCTGACCCAGTGGATCACCCCTTTCACCTTGCGGCCATCGGCCGGATCCTTGCCCAGAGTCTCGGGGTCGTAGGAGCAGTAGATGCAGGTGACCTTGCCATCGGCATCTTTCTCGATGCGCTCGGCCTTGATCACATAGGCATTGCGCAGACGCACTTCCTTGCCCAGCACCAGACGCTTGAACTGCTTGTTCGCCTCTTCTTTGAAGTCCGCTTCATCGATGAAGATCTCGCGGGTGAAGTTCAGCTCGCGGGTACCCATCTCGGCATTGCTCGGGTGGGCCGGGGCAGTCAGCACTTCGTCGGCAGCCAGGTTCTCGATGACCACTTTCACCGGATGCAGCACGGCCATGGCGCGCGGTGCATGCTCGTTGAGGTCTTCACGGATACAGGCTTCCAGCATGCTCATCTCGACGATGTTGTCCTGCTTGGTGACGCCGATGCGCTTGCAGAACTCGCGGATGGAGGCCGGGGTGTAACCACGACGACGCAGACCGGAGACGGTCAGCATGCGTGGGTCATCCCAACCATCGACGTGCTTCTCGGTCACCAGCAGGTTCAGCTTACGCTTGGACATGACGGTGTATTCGAGGTTCAGACGAGAGAACTCGTACTGACGCGGATGGCAGTCGATGGTGATGTTGTCCAGCACCCAGTCGTACAGACGACGGTTGTCCTGGAACTCCAGAGTACAGATGGAGTGGGTGATCCCTTCCAGCGCGTCCGAGATGCAGTGGGTGAAGTCGTACATCGGGTAGATGCACCACTTGTCACCGGTCTGGTGGTGGTGGGCAAACTTGATGCGGTAGATAACCGGATCACGCATCACCATGAAGGGGGATGCCATATCGATCTTGGCGCGCAGGCAGGCGGTGCCTTCGGCGAACTCGCCGTTCTTCATCTTGGCAAACAGCGCCAGGTTCTCTTCCACGCTGCGATCGCGGAACGGGCTGTTCTTGCCTGCTTCAGTCAGGGTGCCACGGTACTCGCGCATCTGCTCGGGCGTCAGCTCGTCCACATAGGCCAGACCCTTTTCAATCAGCTCGATGGCGTAGCCGTGCAGCTCGTCGAAATAGTCGGAGGAGTAGCAGATCTCGCCGTTCCACTGGAAGCCGAGCCACTGTACGTCCTGCTTGATGGACTCTACGTACTCGATATCTTCCTTCACCGGGTTGGTGTCATCGAAACGCAGGTTGCACTGGCCCTGATAGTCGCGGGCGATGCCGAAGTTCAGGCAGATGGATTTGGCGTGGCCGATATGGAGATAACCGTTCGGCTCGGGCGGAAAACGGGTATGCACGCTGCTGTGCTTACCGCTGGCCAGATCTTCATCAATGATCTGACGAATAAAGTTAGTTGGGCTGTTCGCCTGACTCATGGCTCACCTCAAAAAAGCGTCACTGGCGGAAGTTGTGCCGGCTGGCACCCTCATCCCCCCGCCGTCAAGCCGGGTATGATCCCTTATTACGGGCGCTGTCTCAACCTGAATTTGGCACTTCCGGGCCATTTCCCGACCATTGCACCGCTAAAAGCGGCGTGGCTTGGCACATTGCACACTAAATGCATAAAAAAGCCCCGCACTAGGCGGGGCTGAAAGTGATGAAAAACACAAAACAGACAATTACACACAACAAAGGCTCACACGCACAGTCAACCTTTCCCAAACCCGATGCGCCATCGCCCTTGGGAAAGGCGGGTCTTTCGACCCACCTCATGTTAACGGTTGACTGCTATCAGTTCAGTTCGGTGACACGGCTGGTGCGCTTGCCATCGAAGCTGGTGGTACGCAGGTAGACCTTGCCATTCACGCTCGGCTTGGCCGCGGCGTCATAGGCACTCCAGTTGGTACCGTCCAGGCTGTACTGGATGGGCAGACCCGGCAGATCCACGTTCGCTTCCAGCACACCGTTCACTACCTTGGCACCCGGTACGGAGAGACGGTATTCAACACCGGCCTGATCCAGTTTCGGCAGCACGCGCTGACCCAGTACGTTGGCAAACTGGTTCCACTCTTTGTTGAGGGTGGCCTTGTTGACGAACTTGGTCTCGCCGGAGAACTCACGGTTCTTCACGTAATCCAGCTCGAAGCCACCTTTGTGCCAGGCACGCTCGGCCACGGAGAAGATACGCGGGTAGACCATGTACTCGTACTGAGCATCGGTACGCACGGTTTCACTCCACTGCTGACCGGAGATCCCCTTGAACTTGACCGGATCCTGGTCACCCTTGGCCACGAAGGCATTGCCGTCGCGGTCAACCGAAGTCTCGGCGTTCTGCGGCAGGTTTTCCGGGGCGAAGGCGAACACCTTGCGTGTGTCGTTGAAACGGGTTGCCCAGTAGTAGCCACGCTCGGCCGGGTGTACCTCGTTCGGGAAGTCGAAGTAGAGGTAATCCGGGTTGGAGAGCACCACTTGGTAACCCTTGTGCGCCCACTTCATCGCTTCGTTGAAGCCACCCCAGTAGAGGGTTTCCCAGAAGTTGACACGGGTGTTGTCGGTGGCGAAGTCCTTGGCACCGCTGGCGTACTTCAGACCGTCTTCCCACGCCTGCAGGGTAGAGAAGCCGCGGTCTTTGACCATCTGGCCCACTTCCTTGGCGAAGTAAACCGGCAGCTCGCCCACTTCCTTGATCTTGCCTTCGTCGATCATCTTCTGGCACATCGGAGACTTGCCAAACGGCTTGTCCTGCTTGCTGGAGTCGACGTTGCCTTTCCAGGCGACCAGCTCTTCTTTCTTGGTGACGGCCGGATCCTGATAGCCACCGCCCTGCATGATGTTCTTCGCCTCATCACCACCGTAGTGCCATGCGGTCAGCGGCTGACCGGCGGCCTGGTGCATCTGGGCAACTTCATCCATGACCTTGGCCACGAAGGTGGCAGCCCCCGGCTGGCAAGGGTTGATGAAGGACATCTTGTCGTAGAACTGGACCGAGGTGACGTTGGAGGTGTCAGCCGGGTCAGTCAGACGGAACTGGTTGGCTTCCGCTTCTTTGCCTTCCGCCATCAGACGCTTGTAGCGCGCTTCCATGGAGACCACTGCAGCACGGGCGTGGGCCGGCATGTTGATCTCGGGGATCACGGTCACACCGCGGGCCTTGGCATAACGCACCAGATCCACGTAGTCAGACTTGCTGTAGAAACCGGAACCCTGGTTGTCGCTGGTCGGGCCGGAACCCAGTTGCGGCATCAGGCACTTGGTTTCGGACTCGTCGTGGCAACGCTGGCTACCGACCTGAGTCAGCTCCGGCAGACCCGGGATCTCCAGACGCCAGCCTTCATCGTTGGTCAGGCCAAGGTGCAGCACGTTGAGCTTCATGGCAGACATCTGGTCAACCAGCTTCTTCATGGTATCCAGACTGCGGAAGTGACGGGCCACGTCGGTCTGCATGCCACGGTATTCAAAGCGCGGCGCATCCTCGACGGTCATCGGGCTCACCAGCTTGTCATCAACACCCAGCAGGGAGATCAGGGATTGTGCACCCCAGAATGCCCCGTCGATGTCGCGACCCTGGATCACTGTGCCCTTCTGACCGATGGTCATGTCATAGCCTTCAGCCTGCTTGAGCTTGCTGCCGAGCTTGATGGTCACCGGGTAGCCGGTGTCGGAGAGGGTAACACCCAGCTTGGTCAGTTGAGCCTTCAGGGCCTCGGCGCGATCGCTCGGCAAGTCCAGGGCATTGAGTTTGATGGTAGAGAAGTCAACCTGCGGGCCAGCTTTGACCACCTGCTTCATCGGGGTCGGCAGGATCTGGTTGTCAATCTTGCCAGCCGGCAGCAGGGTGCTGGTCTGGTTGGCCGCGAAGCGGGTCTCGCTGTTCATCAGGATGTTCTTGTCATCCTTGGTACGCTTCCAGCCATCAGCCGGCATCGGCTTCTCGTAGGTGCTGGCATCATTGATGTTGCTCATGCTGGCCAGTACTTTAGGCTCGGCACCTTCGCTGGCGACATACCAGTTCGGCATGATGTCAGATTCGAACAGTACCCAGTATTCCACCACCAGCGGCACTTCGACCGTGGCATCCTTGGCAAAGCCCTGGAACTTCTCGGTTGGCGTCAAACGATAGAGATCGCCGGTCAGGTGAGTGATGGTGAACTGGTCATTATCCACACGCTGGATACGACGGATGGAGGAGACGTAGATGCTCCAGTCTTTGGAGGTCACGTCCGCACCGGTATTGGTCAGGTGCAGCTTGGCAACGCCACAGCTCGCCCACTCGGAACCCAGCGCCTGGCAATCGAGGCCGGCACCGGCACCGTCGTTGGTGACCACTTCATACTTGACCACCAGGTTGTTGGCGAGGGAGTCGACCACGGCCTGCTTGGCGGCATCGGCTGCCTGGACCTGGCTGACAAAAACGGTAGACATGGCAATGGCTAACAGAGAATGTTTCAAGTTCATAACTGCTGCTCTCATTTGAAGTAAAGGTTGGATTTTCTTGGCTTTTTTATATGGGGCCCCTGAGCGGGGCCCTTAGTTATGTCAACAATGGACTTAGACTTGAGGTGAGCGAGTCGCTCGATTAACGCAGGGCTTTCATCTCACCGGCGATGATTTCGGCCAATGGGCCCAGAATCACCTGCAGGTTCTGCTCACCGAGTTTGACCACACCGGCCGCACCCAGGGCTTTCAGCTTGCGCTCATCGACGATGCTGCGGTCTTTCAGAGTCAGACGCAGACGGGTGATGCAGGCATCGATGGAGACCAGGTTCTCTTGACCACCCAGCACTTCCAGGTATTGCTTGGCCAGCTCGGTACGGTTGGTAGATTGAGCGGCAGCCGGAGCAGTATCTTCGTCATCTTCACGACCCGGGGTTTTCAGGTTCAGCTTGGCAATCACTACGCGGAACACGGTGTAGTAGAGGCCGAAGAAGACCAGACCCTGAGGGATCAGCATGTACCAGTTGGTCGCCAGCGGGTTACGGCTGGAGAGCACCATATCCACCAGACCGGCACTGAAACCGAAACCGGCCATCCACTGCATGGAGGCAGCGATGAACACGGAGATACCGGTCAGTACGGCGTGGATGACATACAGTACCGGCGCCACGAACATGAAGGAGAACTCGAGCGGCTCGGTTACACCGGTGAAGAAGGAGGCAAAGGCAGCTGCGATCATGATGGAGGCAACTTTCTCTTTGTTCTCTTTCTTGGCGGAGTGGTAGATGGCCAGAGCGGCACCCGGCAGACCGAACATCATGATGGGGAAGAAGCCAGCCTGGTACATACCGACCACGCCTTTCACCTGCTCCAGGCTCTTGCCAGCGGCCAGAGCGGCATCGATGGTAGCCTGACCACCCAGGAAGTTCGGGATGTCGTTGATACCGGCCACGTTGAACCAGAACACGGAGTTCAGGGCGTGGTGCAGACCGATCGGGATCAGCAGACGGTTGAAGAAGGCGTAGATACCGGCACCGGTAGAGCCCAGGCTCACGATGGACTCACCGAAGGAGACCAGACCACCGTAGATTGCCGGCCATACGGCCATCAGGATGAAGGATACGACGATCATCACCACGGAGGTTACGATCGGTACCAGACGACGACCGGAGAAGAAGGAGAGTGCCTTGTGCAGCTCGACGCTGCTGAAGCGGTTGTACAGCTCAGCGGCGATAACACCACACAGGATACCCACGAACTGGTTGCTGATCTTGGCAAACGCGGCAGGAACCTGCTCCACCGGGATGCTCTTGATCTGGGCCACAGCGCCCGGGCTCAGCAGGGTGGTAACGACCAGGAAGCCGACCAGACCTGCCAGGGCAGCAGAACCGTCTTTATCCTTGGACATACCGTAAGCGACACCGACTGCGAACAGTACGGACATGTTATCGATAATGGCTGCGCCCGCTTTAATCAGGAAGGCAGCCAGCGCACTGTCACCACCCCAACCATTCGGGTCAATCCAGTAGCCAACCCCCATCAGGATCGCGGCGGCAGGCAATACCGCTACCGGCACCATCAGGGCACGGCCGATCTTTTGCAAATAACCGAGAATGTTCACGGTTCCTCTCCTTAGTTAATGTTTTTCTAGAAATTAAGTGCTTATCACGTTTGACGCATAAGCCATCAAGGCTTGATTGGCAGTCTAGGGCTTTTATTTCGCTGCGCAAATTAATAAACCGATAATCGTGATCGTTATCACCCAAACAAGATAAAGGTGGTGGATAGATGTGGCTTAGTTCGCAATCTTTATTTACGCTATAAAACAACTTGAATCCGTCTTAGCCAATTGCCACCGCCAAACCGGTCGCAACCCGACACAGAGGTATCCCATATGCGCCTGATCCCGTTGAAATCTGCCAGCCAAGTAGGCCTGTGGTCTGCTCGTTACATCGTTGACCGCATCAACGCGTTCAAGCCGACCAGCGATCGCCCTTTCGTACTGGGCCTGCCCACCGGTGGCACCCCGCTCAACACCTACAAGCGCCTGATCGAGTTGCACAAAGCCGGTGAAGTGAGCTTCCAGAACGTGGTCACCTTCAACATGGACGAGTACGTCGGCCTGCCGGAAGATCACCCGGAGAGCTACCACAGCTTCATGCACAACAACTTCTTCAGCCACATCGACATTCGTCCCGAAAACATCAACATCCTCAACGGCAATGCCGAGGATCTGGTGGCCGAGTGCAAGCGCTACGAAGACAAGATCAAGTCCTACGGCAAGATCCACCTGTTCATGGGTGGCGTGGGTAATGACGGCCACATCGCATTCAACGAGCCGGCTTCTTCCCTCTCCTCCCGCACCCGGGTCAAGACCCTGACCGAAGACACCCGCATCGCCAACTCCCGCTTCTTCGGTGGCGACATGGAGCAGGTGCCCAAACTGGCCCTGACCGTGGGTGTCGGCACCCTGATGGATGCGGAAGAGATCATGATCCTGGTCACCGGTCACGGCAAGGCACTGGCCCTGCAGGCCGCCGTGGAAGGCAGCGTCAACCACATGTGGACCATCTCCACCCTGCAACTGCATCCGAAGGGAATGATGGTGTGCGACGAGCCCTCCACCATGGAGCTCAAGGTCAAGACCGTTCGCTACTTCCAGCAGCTGGAAGCCGCCAACATCGGCCGTCTGTAAGGAGTCGTCATGTACGCATTGACCAACTGCACCCTCTACACCGGCAGCTGCGTGCTGACCGGCTACGGGGTGCTTATCGAGGGCGACAAGATTGTCGCCATCTCTCACCTGGCCGAACTGCCTGCGGGCATCGAGCAGATTGACCTCAAAGGCGCCAACCTGACCGCCGGTTTTATCGATGTGCAGCTCAACGGCTGTGGCGGGGTGATGTTCAACACCGACATCACGGTCGAGACCCTGGCAACCATGCAGGCGGCCAACCTCAAATCTGGTACCACCAGCTTCCTGCCGACCCTGATCACCAGTCCGGATGCGGATATGAAGCAGGCCGTTGCGGTGACCCGTGACTACATGGCGGCACACCCCAACGAGGTGCTGGGCGTCCATCTGGAAGGGCCTTACACCAACCTCAAGCGCAAGGGGATCCACCCTGCCGCGCAAATTCGCCAGCCAGCGGACGAGATGATCGACTTCTTCTGCGCCAACGCGGATGCCATCACCAAAATCACCCTGGCTCCGGAGCGCAACGAGCCGGCCCATATCCGCCGTCTGGTGGAAGCGGGCATTCTGGTCTCTGCCGGTCACACTGCCGCCAGTTACGATCAGGCCATGGCCGGGTTTGATAACGGTATTCGCTTTGCGACCCACCTCTACAACGCCATGACTCCGACCCTCAACGGTCGCGAGCCGGGTGTGGTGGGTGCCATCTATGATCGCAAGGATGTCTATGCGGGCATCATCGTCGATGGCCACCATGTGCACTGGGCCAACGTGCGTCTGGCTCACAAGGCGCTGGGGGAGCGACTGGTGCTGGTCACCGATGCCACTGCAGCAGCCGGAGCGCCGGAAGGCTTTGAGAAATTTGATTTTTGTGGCACCACCGTCTTTTTACGCGATGGTCAGTGTGTCGACGAGAATGGTACACTCGGCGGTTCCTCCCTCACCATGATTGAGGGGGTGGAAAATCTGGTCAAGCAGGTCGGATTACCGCTCGATGAAGCACTGAGAATGGCCAGCCTCTACCCCGCTCGCGCCATTGGATGGGACTCACGTCTCGGTAGTATCCAGGTCGGTAAAGTAGCCAACCTCACTGTCTTCGATCAGGACTTCACGGTCCGTGGGACCGTGGTTAACGGACACTACACACAACAGTGACATCATGACTGGCGGACAAATAGCAAACGTAGATCTTATCAAGCAGGTCAACAGTGCAGCCGTGTATCGGCTCATCGACCTGCAAGGCCCCATCTCCCGGGTCAAGATTGCCGAGTTGAGTCAGCTGGCCCCGGCCAGCGTGACCAAAATAACCCGGCAACTGATCGAGCATGGCCTGATCAAGGAGACCTCTCCGCAAGCCTCAACCGGCGGGCGGCGTGCCATCTCCCTGACCACCATCAAACATCGCTTTCAGTTTGTCTCTGCCAAGCTGGGCCGCGGCTACCTGCAACTGAGTCTCTATGACCTCGATGGCAAGGAGCTCGACCAGCACGTCATTCAGGTGACCGAGATCGACCAGCAACCCGTGGTCGACATGCTGCTGCGAGAGATTGGCGCCTTTATCGATGCCAACCGCGAACGGTGTCGCCACCTCATCAGCATCGCGCTGACCATGCCGGGTCTGGTCAACCCGGAATCCGGCATGGTCATCTACACCCCCAAGTACCAGATCCGCAATTTGGGACTGGCGAAGCTGCTTGAGAACCACTTCAACCTCCCCTGCTACGTGGGCAACGACACCCGCTCGCTGGCACTGGCCGAACACTTCTTCGGCGAGTCCCGCGACTGCATGGACTCCATTCTGGTGAGCGTCCACCAGGGGACGGGCTCCGGGATCATCACCAAGGGTCAGGTGTTCCTCGGTCAGAACCGCAACGTCGGCGAGATCGGCCATATTCAGGTCGAGCCACTCGGCAAACGCTGCCACTGCGGCAACTTCGGCTGCCTCGAGACCATCGCCTCCAACGAAGCGATAATCGACAAGGTGAAAGAGCTCATCAGCCGCGGTCACCAGAGCGCGCTGCAAGAGAAGCACATCACCATTCAGGAGGTGTGCAAGGCGGCACTGGCAGGTGATGAGCTGGCCCGCAGCGTGATCGAGAACGTGGGTGAGCATCTGGGACGAGCGGTGGCTATTACGGTCAACCTGTTCAACCCGCAGAAGGTGCTGATCGCCGGCGAAATCACCGCCGCCGAAGAGATCCTCTTCCCGGCCATCCGTCGCTGTGTCGAGCATCAATCCCTGCCGAGCTTCCACCGTGGCCTGCCCATCGTGAAAGCCCGCTTCCAGAACCAGCCGACCTATGGCGGCTTTGCGCTGGTCAAGCGCGCCCTACTGGAAGGGGATCTGCTGCAGATCATCATGGAGCAGAAGTAAGACACTGACCTTGCAAGATAACAAAACGGCAGCCAGTGGCTGCCGTTTTCTATTGTGTGCTTGCTGGCGGTTTAGCCCGCCCGACATGGCCTGAACAGATCCAGCTTGTTGTCGTAAACACTCGTCTGCACATCCATGATCCCCAGCATGGAGTGAAAGAGGTTGTCATGGGAGAAGCGCTGGCTGCTCGCCTCCGCCGCCAGGCAACCCATATCCAGCTGGCGATCGGCCTGTAACTGAGGCGAGAACCAGGTCAGCAGCGGCACCCGGGTCTGATCATCCGGCGCAAACTTGTAAGGCGTACCGTGCAGATAGAGCCCCATGGCCCCCAGGGATTCGCCGTGATCGGAGAGATAGACCAGTCCCACATCGTACTGGCTCTCCAGCGACTTGAGCTTGTCTATCAGCAATCCCACCACCTTGTCGGTATAGCGGATGGTGTTGTCATAGGTGTTGACCAGCTCTTCGTTGCTGCAGTTTTCAATGTCGCTGCGCGGGCAGTCCGGCATAAAGGCGCGCTCGCTGGCAGGATAACGACGAAAATAGGTCGGGCCATGGCTGCCCATCAGATGAAAAGCCACCAGCTTGTTGCCCTTCATGCCGGCAATCTGCTGATCCAGCCCCTCCAGCAGCACCTCGTCATAGCAAGACTCCCCCTGACAGAGCGCCGGATAGGATTTGGGAAGGATCTCGATGGTCGGCACATTGCGACACACCCCTTTGCAGCCGCCATCGTTCTCTTTCCACAATACCGAGACTCCGGCATGTTGCAGCACATCGAGCAGGCCGTCACGGGAGCTGGCAAGCTGGTCATCGTAGCCACGGCGCGTGAGGTTGGAGAACATGCAGGGCACCGAAACTGCAGTGGCTGTACCGCAGGAGCGTACATTCCTGAACGACACAACCCCCTGCTCTTTGGCCGTAAAGCTGTTGGTCGCCTTGCCATACCCGTTAAGGGAGTAGTTCTGGCTGCGCGCCGTCTCCCCCACCACCAGGAACATCAAAGTCGGCTTGCTTCCCCGGGCCACCACCCGGGCATCGGTCCCCAACTGCTGGTAAGGGATCGGCGTGGCAAACAGCACATCCCGCCCATATTTGTAGAGGCCGTGCACATAGTTGGCAGGCACAATCTCTTTGGCCAGCGACTTGTTGTTGCGCCCGACCGAGGCGTAATCCTGATAGTAAAGTGACGCGACGCCCCCGATAAACAGCAGAGAGATAGCCAATACACCTGCCCGCAACGCCAACCCCTGATACCAGCGGGCCGGATAGCGGATCCGCAGTGACCAGAGCACCAGAACAGGCAGCAGCCCGGTCAGCATAAACCAGAGCGCAACCGAGCCATTCAAATAGGCCCCCGCCTCACCACTGTTGGTCTCCACTATGTTCTGGATCATGCCGGCATCAAAGATGACTCCGTATTTGAGCATGGCGTAGCTGACGATGGAGCCAGTCAGAATGAGCACGGTAAAAAAGGGCTTGAGCACAAACCGGAACGTGAAGGGAATAAACACGGCATTGAGCGCAGCGATCAGCACCAGCGGGATCGAGATGGCAAATCCGGCTTTGACATGGGTCAGGGCGCTGAGCACCGTATAGAAATGCAAAAAGATTGGCCAGTTCAGTACCAGGGCGAAAAAGAGCACCAGCAACAGATTGGTCTGCAGTACACCGAGAGTTACACGCATAAACAACTCCTACATACCGGCCTGCAGCGCAGCGGGCCGGCCAAGCCAACAAAAACGACGGGGCCAGCGTAGGAAGTAAAACTTAAGCGCGAATTAAGAGGAGAAGCACAGCGCTCGTGCGCACCATCACAGCACGGGGTGCTCCGCAGCCCCGAAATGGATTTTTAGTTGTCTATCCATCGGATTTTGCTAGCTTGTTGAGTAGGCATTCACGAAATGCAGGTTAACCGATGGCACTGATCCAAGCCTCGATAGAGCAATTGAGAGTAGGCCACTATATCCATCTCCCCACGGGATGGACTAACCACCCGTTTATGTTCAATACCTTCAAGATCAAGGATCAGCAGCAACTCGACATTCTCCGTCATCTTGATCTCACCCTGCTGATGGTCGACCCCGACAAGAGCGATCTGCCCATCGAGCCGCTGCTGCGCGGCGATATCCCGGATGCCGGGCCTGACCTTGACGAGCTGGAAGAGCTGATTGCCTCGGGCCCGCCCCCCTTTGACGAAAAGGCCTTTCGCCGCTCCATGCGCGCCGCCGACAAAGCCTTTGGCCAATCCATGAGCGAGCTGCGCGATGCACTCGGGGCACTCAACCTCAAACCGGATGAGGGACTGGCCAATACCGCCCAGATCGTCCGCAATGCCGCCTTCACCCTCAGTCAGCATGAAGGGCCTCTCGGGCTCCACCTTATTCGCAGCCCCCACACCGATATCCTGCTGCAACACAGCCTCAATGTGGCTTTTATTGCCATGCTGATGGCCCGCGAACTCGGCATGAACCCCATCGAGATTGAGGAGACGGGACTTGCGGGACTTATCCACGACATCGGCGAACTGAAAATCCCGAGCCAGATCACCCAAAAACGGGGGGATCTCAACAAGGCCGAGCAGAACTTCCTCAATATGCATCCCCAGTACGGGCTGGAGATGCTGACCCAGCTCAACGCCTTTGAACCGAAAATCCGTCAGGTCGCCCATCTGCACCACGAGCGGCTCGACGGCAGCGGTTATCCGCTCGGGATCAAGGGCGGGGAGATCCCGCCGCTGGCGCGATTGATCGGACTGGTCGACTTCTACGACGAGCTGCTCCATCCCCGCAACAGCGGCAACCCGGCGGCGCCGAGTCAGGCCATCAGCCAGCTCTACAAGTTATCCCAGAAAAAGTTCGACCAGAATCTGGTCAAGTTGCTGGTCAAGGTGCTGGGGGTCTATCCGCCGGGTTCACTGGTGAAACTTTCCGACGAGAGCATTGCGCTGGTGCTATCCACCGAGCCCACCATGCCCCTCAAACCGAAGATCCTGCCCTATATCAAGGCCCAGCGGCCAGAAGCCGTCGCCATGATCGACCTGCGGGAAGACGAGCGTATTATTACCGGAGTATTGAAACAGGAAGAGCTCGATGAGGGACAACGGCAGTTCTTCAACCTGACCCGCCGCTTCTGCTACTACTTTGCATTCTGAGTTATCCCCAGAAGCTGGGGATAACTCATTGGACAAACCGGAATAATTGCTCAAACCCCCATCAGAAGGTTGCCAACTGACCATGTATAAAAAACGCCCAGCCAAGGGGCCGGGCGGAGCATGCCACCTCCGTGTGGCGTATCCAGCGGATACATTCATGCTCCATCCATCAATATCAACCCACTGCCGCTTACACAAATATCAATTTAACATGCTGATTTAATATGGTTTTATCCACTTGTTCTGGCAAACTGACTGCCCGTTGCGCCCAGTTGGGCCAACAGAACAAGATCCTGATCACACTTATGCACGGGCTGGCGATTATTTCACCCGACTTATGAGGAGCGTTTTTTATGCAGTTGGTCCTCTCCTTGCTGCAACAGATGAGCGTCAGCCTGGTGATCGCCTATCTCTTCTCGAAAAGCCCGCTGCTGCGCCCGCTTGCCAACTATTCAGTGAGACTACCTCACAAGATACTGATATACATCATCTTTTCCAGCTTTTGTATCCTCGGCACCTATGTGGGCCTCGATATCGACGATGCCATCGCCAACACCCGGGCGGTCGGCGCCGTCTTGGGGGGATTATTGGGGGGACCGCTGGTGGGCTTTCTGGTGGGGCTGACCGGCGGCCTGCACCGTTATACGCTGGGGGGATTTACCGATCTCGCCTGCGCCATCTCCACCACCTGCGAGGGGTTGCTCGGGGGCATAGTGCACTGGCGACTGATGCGCTCGGGGCGAACGGATGCCCTGTTTGAACCACGCATCGCCTTCTTTACCACCCTCTATGCCGAGATCATGCAGATGGTCATCATCCTGCTGGTGGCGACCCCGTTCGACAAATCCCTGCTGCTGGTGCGCACCATCGCCACCCCGATGATTCTGGCCAACTCCTGCGGCGCGGCGCTCTTTATCAGCATGATCCGCGACCAGCAGCGGATGTATGAGAAGTTCTCCCGGGTCTTCTCCGCCAAGGCGCTCAATATCGCCAACCGCACAGTGGGGATCATGAGTCAGGGCTTTACCCCGGAGGCGAGCAACAAGATTGCCCGTATCATTCAGGAGGAGACAGGCGTGGGGGCTGTCGCCATCACGGACACCGAGCAGATCCTCGCCTTTATCGGCACCGGCGAAGATCACCATCTGCCGGGTACCCCCATCGCGTCAGCCATCACCATGCAGGCCATCGCCCAGAACAAGGTGCTGTTTGCCGATGGCAACAGCCAGCCCTATCGCTGCAGCCTCTCCTCCGCATGCCAGCTGGGCTCTGTGCTGGTGATCCCGCTGCAGGGGGACAAAGGAGTGATCGGCACCATCAAGCTCTACGAGCCGAAGAAGCGGCTGTTTCTCAAGATCAACCACACCCTGGGGGAAGGGATTGCCAACCTGCTGTCACAGCAGTTGCTGGCCGGTCGGCTGGAGCAGCATCAGCGGCTGCTGGTGCAGTCCGAACTGAAGCTGATCCAGGCCCAGATCAACCCTCACTTTCTGTTCAACACCCTCAACACCATCAGTGCCATCACCCGGCGCGATCCGGACAAGGCACGAGACCTTCTGCTGCATCTTTCGCTGTTCTTTCGCAAGAACCTCAAGCGCCAGAGCGGCCTTGCGACCCTGCAAGAGGAGCAGGAGCACTGCCAATCCTATCTGGAGATCGAGCTTGCCCGCTTTGGCGATCGGCTGACGGTGATAAACGAGATCCCGCCCCATCTGGCCACACTGCACCTGCCCAGCTTCACCCTGCAACCGCTGATCGAGAATGCCATCAAGCACGGCATCTCGACCCTGCTGGAGCAAGGGCGCATTCGCCTCTATACCGATGAGCATCCCACCAGCGTCACTATCCATGTGGAAGATAATGCAGGCACCTGGCAAGCGCACCCCGCTGGCGACGGTCTGGGCATGACCATTGTCGATCGGCGACTGAAAAGCGCCTTTGGCGAGCGCTATGGCGTGACTATTGCCTGCGAGCCTGAACAATGGACCCGGGTCTCGTTCACCATCCCCAAGGAGCAACCATGATCCGCACCCTTATAGTCGATGACGAACACTATGCCCGCGAAGAGCTGAGGCAGCAGCTGGCCTGCGATCCTGCCATCGAGATCGTGGGGGAAGCGGCCAACGCCATCGAGGCGCTGCCGCTTATTCAGCGCCTCAAGCCTGATGTGGTCTTTCTCGATATCCAGATGCCCAAGCTGAGCGGCATGGAGCTGGTCGCCATGCTCGACCCCCTGCCCCGCATCGTCTTTGTCACCGCTTTTGACGAATATGCCATTCAGGCCTTTGAAGAGAACGCCTTCGACTACCTGCTCAAACCGGTGGAGCCCGCTCGGCTCGCCAAGACCCTCGCTCGCCTCAAGCAGGATATCTCCCCGCAGCCCATCGAGCGGCTGGCCCCGACTATCGAACATATTCCGGGCTATCTGCACAATCGGGTCAGGCTGCTGCCCATCGCGCAGGTGGAGTATGCCTTCTCCGATCTGGGCGGGGTCCATGTGGCCTGTCAGGGCGAGCTGTTCCACACCCAGCTCACCCTCAAATCGCTGGAAGAAAAGAGCCCGCTGCTGCGCTGCCACCGCCAGTATCTGGTCTCCCCCAACGCCATCTTCGAGATCCGGCTGCTGGATAACCAGCTGGCAGAGATTGTCACCCCGAGCGGCGCCCGGGTGCCGGTCAGTCGTCGCTATCTCAAGGAGCTCAAAGATCAGCTGGGGCTGGACTGAGCCACGGAGTGTGCGCCTGATCACAGCCGCCGACCGCTCGGCGCGCCAAAGCGCCGCTCGGGGAGTTTCACCTGCCAGACAGGCGCAACCGTTTTAGACTCGCTCTGCACACTAAAAAATAACAATGCAGGAGCGTAGCAATGATCTGGTTCTTCCTCTGTGTCGGCTTACTTGTGGCCGGCTACTTCATATACGGCAAATTCATCGAACGGATATTCAGCCCGAAACCCGAGCTGAAAACCCCCGCCATCACCATGGCTGACGGAGTGGACTATGTCCCGATGTCGGACAAGAAAGTCTATCTGGTTCAACTGCTCAACATCGCAGGCGTTGGCCCCATCTTCGGCCCCATCCTGGGTGCCCTCTACGGCCCCGTCGCCATGCTGTGGATCGTCTTTGGCTGCATCTTCGCAGGTGCGGTACATGACTACTTCTCCGGCATGCTGTCGGTACGCGCCAAGGGGGCCTCGGTACCAACCGTGGTCGGTGAGCATCTGGGCACCGCCGCCAAGCACTTCATGAACCTGTTTGCCGTGGTGCTGTTGATGCTGGTGGGCGTAGTATTCGTGCTGAGCCCGGCGGGCCTCTTGGCCAACCTCACCTCCACCGATCTGGTCTACTGGATCGTGGCAATCTTTGCCTACTACATCCTCGCGACCATAGTCCCCATCGACAAGATCATCGGTCGCTTCTACCCCATCTTCGGCGCCCTGCTGGTCTTCATGTCGGTCGGCCTCATCGTTGGCCTGATCGCCTCCGGCAAAGGCTTCTACAACACCGGGATGGACTTCTCCAACCTGCACCCGACCGAGCTGCCACTGTGGCCGCTGCTGTTCATCACTATCGCCTGTGGCGCGGTATCAGGCTTCCACGCCACCCAGTCACCGCTGATGGCGCGCTGCATGCAGAACGAAAAATCCGGCCGCTTCATCTTCTACGGCGCAATGATCGGTGAAGGGATCATCGCCCTTATCTGGTGCACCCTGGGTCTCTCCTTCTACGACAGCACTGAAGCGCTCAACGCCACCATGGCCAACGGCGGCCCGGCAGCCGTGGTACACGAAGTCTCCACCAGCCTGCTCGGCACAGTCGGCGGCATTCTGGCCATCCTCGGCGTGGTGATCCTGCCCATCACCTCCGGTGACACCGCGTTTCGCAGTGCTCGTCTGATCGTGGCGGACTTCCTGAAGATGACCCAGAAGCCGCTGGCCAAGCGTCTGCTGATCGCCATCCCCATGTTTATCCTTGGTTTTATCATCTCCAAGGCTGAATTCGGGGTGATCTGGCGCTACTTCGGCTGGGCCAACCAGACCACCGCCGTCATCATGTTGTGGGCTGCGGCTGCCTACCTCATCAAAGAGGGCAAGCTGCACTGGATCTGCACCATTCCCGCCATGTTCATGACTGCTGTGGTGATCACCTATCTGGCCAACGCCCCCATCGGGTTCGGGCTGGAGATGGGGACCTCCACCATCATCGGCCTGACTGCAACGGCGGCCATTACCGTGGCCTTCCTGATGAAGTTCCGCCAGCCGCTGGTCAGCAGTACCAGCGAAGGGTAAAAACAGCAAAAAATGCAGCGAAAGCAGCACAAAAAGGCGCCTGATGGCGCCTTTTTTAATGACAAAAAGACTAATAAGACAACTGTTGGACGGCTTCAGCTTCAATACAGCGAATAGCTTTAAGATTCCGGGCGAACTGACGATAAATGTGTGATTCTTAATTGCTTTAGTGCTTGTTGGAACCAATGATTAAGCTGTGCGTCATGCCAGTGGAGGTTATAAATGGCCCTTGATTATTTTGCACTTGGTCTACTCGTCTTTGTCGGGCTGGTCATTTTTTATGGAGTCATCGTTATCCACGATATTCCTTACGAGATTGCCAAACATCGGAATCACCCTCATCAGGATGCCATTCACGTGGCAGGTTGGGTCAGCCTGTTTACCCTGCATGTGCTGTGGCCCTTCCTCTGGATCTGGGCAACCATCTATCGTCCCGATCGCGGCTGGGGCTTTAGCCAGCGGCTGCAAAAAGATGAAGAGGAGCTGGCGGCCCTCAAGCAGGAGTTGGCGGACCTGAAGAGTCGTATCAACACTATCGAACAGAGTGAGCAACAGGGATAAACCATGGACCTGCTACTGATCCTGACCTACACGGCGCTGTGTGTCGCCATATTCAAAATTTTCCGTATCCCGCTCAACAAGTGGACCGTCCCCACCGCAGCACTGGGCGGCGTGCTGCTCATCGGCACCCTGATCATGCTGATGAACTACAACCACCCCTACTCCGAGATGGCGCGCAACTACTACGTCTCCACCCCCATAGTGCCGCTGGTCAAGGGCCGGGTGGTTGAGGTTCCGGTGCAGGCCAATCAGCCGGTGAAAAAAGGCGACGTGCTGTTTCGCCTCGATGACGAACCGTTCCGCCTGAAAGTGGAGAGCCTCACCGCACGGGTCGAATCCAACCGCGAGCACCTCAAGTCCATCGAGGCGAGACTGCGCTCCGCCAGACTGGATCGGGATCGCGCCAGCGACCTGATGCGTCGTGGCGTGGGCAAGCAGCGTGACCTCGACGTCACCCAGGCCAACGTGGATGACATCGTAGCCCAGATTGACCAGCAGAAAGCCACCCTGAACGATCTGCAAGCCCAGCTGATGGAAGCCAAGTACCAGCAGTCACAAACCGTGGTCTATGCCCCGAGCGATGGCCATGTGGTGCAGCTGGCCCTGCGCCCCGGCATGATCGCCACCCCTTTCATGTATCGTCCGGTGATGACCTTCATCCACAAGGATGACACCGCCTACGTCGGCTGGTTCTGGCAGAACAGCATGCAGCGACTGGCGGTGGGTGATGAGGCCGAAGTGGTGATCGATGGCGTACCCGGCAAAATCTTCAAAGGCAAGGTAACCGCCGTGGTTCCGGCCATTGCCGCCGGTAACGTGCAGGCCAACGCCGGTCTGCTGGATCAGACCACGGCGGTGCGTCCGGGTCGCCTGCCGGTAGTCATCTCCATTACCGACCCCGAGTGGGCCAAGTATCAGGTAATTGCAGGCTCCAGCGGGCAGGCTGCCATCTATACCCACTACTTCCACCATGTATCTGTGATGCGCAAAGTGCTGCTGCGCATGGCAAGCTGGATGAACTACATCTTCCCGTTCCATTGATCAGCACCTAGGCACCCTGCGGGCCGGCATCATGCCGGCCCGCTGTTTTTGTGGCGGCAAGCACCCTATAATGGCGCCACCCTGCGCCGTACCATGCCAAAACGCCACGCCCTCATGTTCGTTCTCAGACCCTATCAGACCGACGCCGTCAACGCCGTGATCAGCCACTTTCGCAAACACCCGGATCCCGCCGTGGTGGTGCTACCCACCGGGGCTGGCAAGAGTCTGGTGATTGCCGAACTGGCCCGCAAGGCACGCGGTCGGGTGCTGGTGCTGGCCCACGTCAAGGAGCTGGTGGAGCAAAACCACGCCAAGTACGAGGCGTGGGGGCTCAAGGCCGATATTTTCGCTGCCGGCCTGGATCGCAAGGAGGCGAGCGCCCAGGTGGTGTTCGGCTCGGTGCAGTCGGTTGCCCGCAATCTGGCGGCCTTCGACAGCGCCTTCTCGCTGCTCATCATCGACGAGTGCCATCGGGTCTCGCTCGATGACGACAGCCAGTACCATCAGGTGTTAGGCCATCTCAAGGCCGCCAATCCCGCCCTCAAGATCCTCGGCCTCACCGCCACCCCTTATCGGCTCGGGCTGGGCTGGATCTACCGGCGCCACTACCACGGCATGGTCAAGAGCCACGGCGAGCGGCTGTTCGGCGACTGCGTGTTCGAGCTGCCCCTGCGTTTTATGGTCAAAAACGGCTACCTGACCCCACCGCGCATGGTGGATGCTCCCATCGTCCACTACGACTTCAGCAAGCTGGTGGCGCGGGAGAATGGCCTCTTCAGCGAGGCAGATCTCAACGGCGAGCTCAAGCGCCAGCAGCGGGTCACCCCCCATATCCTGAGTCAGGTGCTGGAGTATGCTGCCGACCGGCAGGGGGTGATGATCTTCGCCGCCACCGTCGAGCACGCCCGCGAAATTCACGGTCTGCTTGGCGCCAGAGGCCAGCAGGCGGCCCTTATCACCGGCGAGACCCCGGGGCCGGAGCGTGATGCCCTCATCAACGCCTTCAAGGCGCGGGAGCTCAAGTTTCTGGTCAACGTGGCGGTGCTCACCACCGGCTTCGATGCCCCTCATGTCGATCTTATCGTGATGCTGCGCCCCACCGAGTCGGTCTCCCTCTATCAGCAGATTGTCGGGCGGGGCCTGCGCCTCTCGCCGGGCAAGGAGGATTGTCTGGTGCTCGACTATGCGGGCAACAACTTCAACCTGTTTGCCCCCGAAGTGGGGGAGCCTCGCCCCCACGCCGGTACCGAGCCGGTACAGGTGCCCTGCCCCGCCTGCGGTTTTGCCAACACCTTCTGGGGCAAAACCGACGAGGATGGCAAGGTGATCGAGCACTACGGTCGCCGCTGTCAGGGGCTGTTTGAAGATGACGAGGGCAACCGCGAAGAGTGTGACTACCGCTTTCGCGCCAAGATCTGCCCCGGCTGCGGCGCGGAGAACGACATCGCCGCCCGCCGCTGCCAGAGCTGCGATCAGCTGCTGGTCGACCCTGACGACAAGCTTAAAGAGGCGCTCAATCTCAAGGATTGCATGGTGATCCGCTGCGCCGGTCTCACCCTCACCGCAGGGCGCGGCAAACAGGGGGAGCGGCTGGAGGTGACCTACCACGATGAGGATGGGCTGACCCTCAGTGAATACTTCGGATTTCACTCCCCGGGCGCACGGCGCTTGTTTCAACAGCACTTTGTGCGTCATCATTGGCCCGCCCCGGGGCTGGAGCCCGAATTTGCCACCCTGGCGAGCGTGCTGGCGGCAGAAAGCCAGTTCCGTCATCCGGATTTTGTCATCGCCCGCAAATCGGGTCGTTTCTGGCAGATAAAAGAGAAGATTTTTGATTATGAAGGTCGCTATCGTACCGCCAACTCGATGACATGATGGCGACCGGCATAGATGGCATGAATTGCGTTATCCCGTCGATCCCGCATCGGCTGGTTGAATTATCAGGGTCGGCACCACTGCCGGGCCCTTCGTCACGTTAGAGGATGTTATGCAGCGGCTGTTGATTGGTTTTTGTGCTCTCTTTTCTTCTCTGGCGGCTCATGCCGCCCCGCTGACGCCCCCTCAGGGTGGCCAGTACGCCATCATGGTGCAGGGCAATAACGGCGTCGAGTTCGCCCGCCACGCCGATCAGATGATCGCCCCCGCCTCCACCATGAAGGTGCTCACCGCGCTGGCGGCCCGCCTCGAGCTGGGTGCTGATTTCCGCTTCGCCACCGATATTCAGGCCCAGCCGGGTGCCAAACAGGGTGACACCATCAACGGCGATATCTGGATCAACTTCGTCGGCGACCCCACCCTCTCCCGGATGGATCTGCTGGCCCTGTTCAAGCAGCTCGGCGTCACCAGCATCAAGGGCAATGTCTACGTCAACACCGGCGCCTACAACGGCTACGAGCGCGGCAACGGCTGGTCGTGGGGAGATCAGACCCTCTGCTTCGCAGCGCCCGTCTCCTCGGTCATCATCGACAAGAACTGCGCCTACGGCACCATCACTGCCACCCAGATTGGCAAACCGGCGGTGGGCAACGTGGCCACCGGCGTCCCCATCGGCATCGGTGCCGACAACGTGGAAGTGATGAGCTATGGCGACATGGCGCGCCAGTTCTGCGCACTGGAAGTGGACATGGCCAAGGGCAACTTCTACGAGCTCAAGGGCTGCATTACTCCGAACAAGGAGCCGCAGGGACTGCGTTTCGCCATTCACGATGTGGAGGCTTGGGGCTGGGACAACATCCGCTGGGCGATGAACCGGGCCGGTATCAAGCATGATGGCCTGCTGCGGGTCACCCACAAGGCCCCTGAAGGGGCAGAGACCCTAGGCACCCACTACTCGGTCTCCCTGCCGGTAATGCTCGCCAAGATGCTGAAGAAATCGGACAACCTCTACGCCGATACCTTCCTCAAAACCGTGGGTCGTCACTACTACAACAAGCCGGGCAGCTATCGCAGCGGCACCATGGCGGTGCGCGCCATTCTGACCAAGAACGGTATCGATCTGGGCAATGCCACCCTGGCAGACGGCTCCGGTCTCTCCGCTCACAATCTCATCAGCGCCCGTCAGATGATGTCGGTGCTGAACTTCATCCAGAAAAATGATGCCGAACTTGGCCTGATCAAGCTGCTGCCAAGCTCTCAGGTGGATGGCACCCTGGCGTGGCGCCGCAGCGTCACCGCCCCCATGATGAAGAACAAGGTCCATGCCAAGACAGGTACCATCACCGGCACCTCCAATCTGGTGGGCTTTATCGATACGGCGGGCGGCCAGCGCAAGGCGTTCGTGATGTTCCAGCGTGGCCTGTCCCAAGATCCGGCCACCCATGAGCGCTATCGTGCCAGCAAGGCGCCGTGGCCCTGGACCGTATTCGAGAAGGGGGTGCTGGAGAGCATCTATCAGCAGCAGCCGATCCAGATCGCCGATGAGAGCTGAGCCAATAGGCCCACTCGAATCAGGGTATCGATAATTTCGGCTTCAAGTCGCCACGAGGCAGGGCTATGCTGTTGCCTGCCTCATATCAACGGCCATACAAAAACGGCTTAAAAAACGGAGAGAAAATATGTTTGCAGTGATTTTTGGTCGCCCGGGTTGCCCCTACTGTGTCCGTGCCGTACAGATCGCCGAGCAGCTGACCGAACAGCGCGATGACTTCAAATTCCGCTACGTGGATATCCATGCCGAAGGCATCACCAAAGAAGATCTGGCCAAGAGCGCCGGCAAGCCGGTCAATACCGTGCCGCAGATCTTCCTGGATGAGCAGCACATCGGTGGCTGCACCGATTTCGAAGCCTACGCCAAAGCGAATCTGGGTCTCTACCAGTAATTCCTGCGGTTCATCCCGAGCTGGTTAACCGCCAGAGCGTATAAAAAATCCGGCGCCATCAGGCGCCGGATTTTTTTATGAGCGGAACTCGCACTATCCCTTGTCAGGGAGTCACAGACTGTGCGGCAAAGCGCGCAATGATGGGGTTGTGATCCGAACTGTCGGTCGCCGGTGAACTCACCTCGACCAAATCCAGATTGCGGTAGTAGAGGTGATCCAGCGGGCGACCGAAGGCGGTGCGGCGCAAATCAGGCGCCGGCACGGCCTCTTGCAGGCCCAGCTCGTCCACCAGTTTGCTTAACCAGAACTGACGCTTGTCACTCCAGGTGTTGAAATCACCGGCCAGGATCACCGGCCCCTGATGGCGGCGCACCAGCGCAGTCAGATCGTTGAGCTGCTCGCGGAAGGTAGCCATTCCCAGCTCGAAATTGACCGCATGGATATTGATGACCATGACGCCGTCAGGATCGCCCTGCAGCGGATAGAGGCTCACCAGCCCGGATTTGGGGATGCGCAGCAAAGGTTCGGGGGAGCGCACGCCACAGACGAACGCCTGCGGAGTCTTGGCCACCGTCATCACCCCGAACGACACGCCGCCCTGGGTGAAGGCTTGCAGCTGTTGCCACTGGAAATCACCGGCGCGCAGCCAGTCGAGCATCTCGGGACGGGTGGCCGACTCTTGCAGCAGCACCAGATCCTGCCCCTTGGCATAACTGTCCATCCCTTCGCGCCAGTTCTTGCGCTGGCCCTTGTAGAGATTCCACACCGTCACCCCGAATTCACGGGGCAGCGCCGTGGTCGCCAACGCTACCAGCGGCGGACGCTGGCAGTCGAGTCCCGGCACAATCCCTTGAGCTGTGACCAGATGGTTCTGATCCGGCACCTCAAAACAGCCTACCAACCCCAGGGTCAGCAGGGAGGTGCCAAGAATGCGATAACTATTTTTCATTGGCTAACAACCGCCCGCCTTTGCTTTTTGTTGCGACCATCACAAACGTCATCCACGCCGACTAAGCTGATAGTCCCTGTTCCACTCAACCAGAAGGACCTTGTCTCATGGCGAAAGAACTTCGGTACAACGTGACGTTTTATGATCAACAAGGAAATTGTCATCAAGTGGAGCTGGCCACCGTCTATCAGATAAGACGGGACCCTCAATGCGATCTCTGCCTGTTTGACACCCTGCAATATGTGGGCTCGGAAGAGATGCTGGAACGCATGATACGGCAAAAAACCGGGCTTGAGCAGGAAATATCCATCATCAATGCCCGGCTGATTTAATCAGGCACTCACCGGAACCGGGCGGGATTTGCCCTGTTCGTCGATGGCGACATAGGTGAAGATCCCCTCGGTCACACAGTAACGCTGGGCGTCGTTTTCCCGCAGTACCGGCTTGACCCACACCTCCAGCTTGAGCTTCATGGAGCTGCGGCCGATCTTCATGCAGCGGCCGTAGCAGCAGACCACATCGCCCACCTTGACCGGACTGTGAAAGGTCATGCCTTCGACGGATACGGTACAAATACGTCCTTTTGCCAGCTCCTTGGCCATAATGCCCCCACCTATATCCATCTGGGACATGATCCAGCCACCAAAGATGTCGCCATTGGGGTTGGTATCGGCTGGCATTGCCAGGGTTCTCAGCAACAACTCCCCATCGGGGTGACGTTTTGTATCTACCATCATTACCGCCTCTCTCTCATGGATGGCGGCATGATAGGGGGCGATCACCCCCTTGGCAAACCTCAATTGCCCGAGGCGGCGAGCTCGGCAAACCAGTGGGCCGGATCGGGCCAGCGATAGTTGAATCCCATCTGCTGACAAATCAGCTGACCGTCGATGGGCTGGAATTCACCGGCAGGCTCGATAAAGACCGGCACAGGCAGCCCCTGCTGGCGCGCCGCAAAGGGGTAGAACTGCTCGCGGCGCGGATGCACAGGCGCGCTCAGGTTGAACACATCCCCGTCCTTGCCCCGCTCCAGCAGCAGCATGCAAGCCGCCACCACATCGTCCAGATGGACCAGATTGACCGACTGGGCGCCGCCATCGAGGGTCTTGCCCGCGAGGAAACGGCCGGGATGACGATCCGGGCCATAAAGGCCGGAGGGGCGCACTATCATCACCGTCTCGAAACCGGCCGCCAGCACCGCCTGCTCCGCCGCCAGCATCCGCTCGCCACGGGCATGGCGGGGTTGGGGTTCTTCCCCCTCCTGTTGTCCTGCGCCCCACACCGAGGTGGCGCTGACAAACAGCACCCGCCGCGTGCCGTGCGCTTTGGCCAACGCGCAGGCCTTTGCCACCGCCTGCGGGTAGTCATCGGTCTTGCTGGGCGGTACGCAGATAACCAACGATTCGCAGGGGATGGGCCACGCATCCGACATATGGGCAGAAATCGTCAGCGGATAGGCATCGATCCCCTCCCCCTGCAGACGGGCTGCCTTCTCGGCGCTACTGACCGTGACAGCGACCTGCTTGCCTGCCGCCAGCATGGCCCGCGCCAGCGGCAGCCCGAGCCAACCCGCCCCCAGAATGCCGATCGTCCCGGCGATATGTTGTTCTGTCATCGTCCCTTCTCCTGCTTGACGCTATTTGCCCCGCAGCTTACCTGCCTTGGTAGGAAAAGGAAGCCTTACCACCAGTGAAGGCCAAGAACACTACGTGTTGATAAATGTTCTTTGAAATTCGTCAGGTTGCATCTAAATAAAAATGGCGTTTTCTATGAAATTTTGGACATAAAGAAACTGTATTTTTAATGATCTTTTAACCACCGTTAACCTAGATTTATAGGTGAGAACCTTCAAAAATTAAATTTACATTTGAACGGTCATTAAACATTTATACCCATCCCTTTATTCCTTAATAACACAGCAGCAACAGAATAGATGTGGCAGACTGACTTTTCTTACTCTACCACATAAAACAACTGATTTATTCAACCTTATAAAAATCTCTTTTGATGAACTAATAACTTTGCTAAGTGTTCTTGGCTGATTGATACTCTGACTGTCTAGATGATAATTCATTTTGAATCCAAAGCTCATCAATACCAAATTTTTGCCACACTAAAGAATTTAATTTTTCAATAGCTAGATCTGCAACCTGAAATTTAACAATTAGAGATTGCAATTCTGTTATCATCTGAATACGTCCATTATAATCTCCCATCTGGATGGCATAATCGTAAAAGAAATCATGGGCCAACCAGTTCCTTTTTTGCAAAGTATCATCAAGATGAGTTAACAACGGCTCTGATAAATCCACTCGCCTTTTTATCTGCCCCAATAGGCGCCCAAATGTCTTGGAGTTTAATTCATTATAAAGCTCCAACCATTGTTCTTGTGTGAGGGCAGACTCGTCCAATAGTTTGTATCCCATAGCAAAATTCACAAGTGCCTTTTCTGCACACTGTGCATTAAATGAAGCCAAACCATAAAATGCAAAGACTTCCTTTTCATCTCCAGATTCTATATCAGGAATAGGCTTTAGTTCTCTGATATCTATGCCAGCTACTTTCAACATCACTCCCTACCACCTTAAAAGGTGTTACAAAAAACATCAAAGTACAATTTCTAGTTTTTGAGATCGTGCCTAGCTTTGAAAAATAGATCAACAAGTTATTTTCCTCTTCAATGGCCACGAAGTTAACCATATTGGCTGTCAATAAAATATCCTCACTAAACAACAAGCGGGCCAGTGGCCCGCTTCGTTTTATGCCGAGTTAACCCCATCCTCATACCGGCGGATGGAAATGGCTGGCCTCGCGGGTGGCCATCTCCTCGTAGGTGGCCCACTTCTGCCACGCCACTTTTTGCGCCACCTGCATCAGCCGCTCGGCCTCCTCCGGATGGCTCTGGGCCAGCACCCGATAACGGGTCTCCTCCTGCCGGTATTCAGCGAGGGGGATGGAGGGGCGCAGGCTGTCGAGACTAAAGGGGTTCTGCCCCGCACTGCGCAGTACCGGGTTGTAGCGCATCAGCGGCCAGTGACCGGAGGCCACGGCCCGTTTTTGCTGGGTCAGGCCAAACTCCATATCGATACCGTGGGCGATACAGTGGCTGTAGGCGATGATAAGCGACGGGCCCGGATAGGCCTCCGCCTCACGCAAGGCTTGCAGCGCCTGCTGCGGGTTGGCACCAAAGGCGATGCGGGCAACATAGACGTTGCCGTAGGAGATGGCTTGTAACGCCACATCCTTCTTGGCCAGCGTCTTGCCTCCCGCCGCGAACTTGGCGACGGCGCCGAGCGGGGTCGATTTCGACATCTGGCCGCCGGTGTTGGAGTAGACCTCGGTATCCATCACCAGCACGTTCACATCGCGGCCGGAGGCGAGCACATGATCGAGCCCCGATGAGCCGATGTCATAGGCCCAGCCATCGCCGCCGATGATCCAGACCGAACGGCGCACCAGCTGATCGATAAGCGACAGCAGCTCGCGGGCCTTGCCGGATTTCACCTCTTCCAGCCGCTCCCGCACTTGCGCTACCCGGGTGCGCTGGGCGCGGATCTCCGACTCCAGCCGCTGCGGGGCGCTAATCAGGGTATCGACCAGCTCTGGGCCCAGCTCCCCCTTCATCGCCTCAAGGGCCGCCACCGCCTGACCGTGATGCTGATCGGCAGTGAGACGGAAGCCAAAGCCAAACTCGGCGTTGTCCTCAAACAGGGAGTTGGACCAGGCCGGCCCCTTCCCTTCGCCGTTCTTGGCCCACGGCGTGGTCGGCAGGTTGCCGCCGTAGATGGAGGAGCAGCCGGTGGCGTTGGCCACCAACATGCGGTCGCCAAACAGCTGGGTCAGCAGCTTAAGGTACGGGGTCTCGCCGCAGCCGGCGCAGGCACCGGAGAACTCGAACAGGGGTTCTAGGAACTGGGTGCCACGCACCGTGGAGAAATCCACCCGCTCGCGGGCAGGCCACGGCAGGCTCTCGAACCAGCGCAGCGCCTGTTTCTGACCAGCCAGATGGGGCGCCTTGTCCATCATGGTGATGGCGCGCTCGCCCTCGTGCTCCTCATCAGCCCCGACCCGCACCGGACAGGCCTGCACGCACTGGCCGCAGCCGGTGCAATCCTCCGGATAGAGCTGCAAGGTGTAGCGACTGTCGGGGAAACCCTTGGCGGTGACGGGCACCGACTGCGCTGCCTCGGGGGCGGTAGCCAGCCAGTCCTGATGATAGAACTTGGCCCGCAGCGCCGCGTGGGGGCAGACAAAGACGCAGTTGCCGCACTGGATGCAGATATCCGAATGCCAAATCGGGATCTCGCGGGCGATATCCCGCTTCTCGAAACGGCTGGTGGCGGTGGGGTAAGTACCGTCCACCGGCAGCATGGAGACGGGGATCAGATCGCCGCGCCCCGCCAGCATCTCGCCGGTGACGCGCTGGACAAACTCGCTGCCACCCGGTGCCAGCGGCAGCGGATAGTCGCTGCTCTGCTCCTCACCGGCCGGGATGGCCACCTGATGGAGATGAGCCAGGGTGTCATCCACCGCCGCGAAGTTGCGCTCGACCACCTCGGGTCCCTTGCGGGCATAGCTCTTCTCGATGCTCTCCTTGATCAACGCAATCGCCTCATCCCGCGGCAAGATACCAGCCAGCGCGAAGAAACAGGTCTGCATAATGGTGTTGATGCGATTGCCCATGCCGTTGCGCTCGGCCACCCGATCGCCGTCAATGCAGTAGAGGCGGATATCGAGGGCGCGGATGCGGGCGCGCAGCCGCTCGGGCAGCTCGGCCCAGACCTGCTCAGGCTCATAGGGAGCATTGAGCAGCAGGGTCGCCCCTTCGGCGGCATGCTCCAGCAGATCGACCGACTCGACAAATCCCCACTGGTGGCAACCGATAAAGCTCGCCTGCTCGATAAGCCAGGGGGCGTCGATGGGCTCGGGGCCAAAGCGCAGGTGGGAGACGGTGCGCGAGCCCGACTTCTTGGAGTCGTAGACGAAGTAGCCCTGAGCGTGGAACCCCTCCAGCTCGCCGATGATCTTGATGCTGTTCTTGTTGGCGCCCACGGTGCCGTCGGCACCAAGGCCGAAGAAGAGCGCCCGCACCCGACTGGCGGGCTCCAGATCGCCGATGGGGTGCCAGGCCAGACTTAGGCCCGACACATCATCGACAATCCCCACGGTAAAGCGCGGGCGCGGCGTATCGGATGCCAGCTCCTCGAATACCGACGCGCACATGGCGGGGGTGAACTCCTTGGAAGAGAGGCCATAGCGACCGCCACTGAGCCAGGGCAGCCGCTTGATAAGGCCGCGCTGCAAACCGTCGATCAGCGCGCTCTGCACATCCAGCAGCAGCGGCTCGCCGCCCGCCCCCGGCTCCTTGGTGCGATCCAGCACGGCGATGCGCCGCACGCCCTGCGGCAGCGCGTCGAGCAGCGCCTGTACCGGGAAGGGGCGATAGAGGCGAATGACCAGTACCCCGGTCTTGCGATCCTGCCGGTTGAGCCAATCCACGGTGGTGCGGGCGGTGGCCGCCCCCGAGCCCATCAGCACGATGACATCGGTGGCATCAGGCGCACCGTGGTACTCCACCAGCCGATAGTGGCGGCCGGTCAGCTCGCCCAAGTTGTCCATGCACTGCTGCACCCGCGCCGGTACCGCCTCGTAGAAGGGGTTGACGCTCTCGCGGGACTGGAAATAGGTATCCGGGTTCTGGGCTGTGCCGCGCATCACCGGATGATCCGGGTTGAGCGCCCGCGCACGGTGAGCCCGCACCCAGTCGTTGTCGATAAGGGCCCGAATTTCATCCCGATGCAGGGCGGTGATCTTGTTCACCTCGTGGGAGGTGCGAAAGCCGTCGAAGAAGTGGATAAAGGGCACCCGGCACTGCAAGGTGACGCTATGGGCAACCAAGGCCAGGTCCTGCGCCTCCTGCACCGAGCCGGAGGCGAGCATGGCAAAGCCGGTGCTGCGCGCTGCCATCACGTCCTGATGGTCGCCAAAGATCGACAGCCCCTGCGCCGCCAGCGAGCGGGCCGCCACATGGAACACCGCCGAGGTCAATTCACCGGCGATCTTGTACATGTTGGGCAGCATCAGCATCAGCCCCTGACTGGCGGTGAAGGTGGTGGCGAGCGCCCCCGCCTGCAGGGCGCCGTGTACCGTACCGGCTGCTCCTCCTTCGCTCTGCATCTCCACCACTGTGGGAATGTTGCCCCACAGGTTGGTCTGCCCCTCCGCCGCCCAGGCATCGGCCAATTCGGCCATGGTCGAGCTCGGGGTAATGGGGTAGATGGCACACACTTCGCTCAGCTGGTAGGCCACCCGGGCCGCGGCTTCGTTGCCGTCGACCATGATCAATTCATGTTTCATTGGGACTCCTCCGGTTGGCGCAGCTCGATGGCGTGACAGGGGCACTGGTCGTGACAGGCACCGCAGCCGGTGCAACGCTCGGCATCCACCTGATAGCCTTTGCCTGGCCCCAACTTGGCGATGGCCTGTTCGGGGCAGCTGCCATAGCAGCCGTCGCACTCGAAGCAGTTGCCGCAGGAGTAGCAGCGCGCCGCCTCGTAGCGGGCGGCCACCTCATCCAGCCCGCCGATGATCTCGCCAAAGTCATCCCGCGCCCACGCCGGTTTGACCGGCTGACTGCTGGCGGGCGCGTGAGTCTGGAACCAGAGTTGCAACTGCTCCGGCCCCACCAGCGGGTAGGAGAGCGGTTTGTGGTAGTGGCGACCGCGCAGCCAGGCATCCATATGGCGCGCCGCCTTCTTGCCGTGGCCGGTGGCGATGGTGACGGTGCGCTCGGAGGGCACCATGTCGCCACCGGCAAAGAGACCCGGCACATCCGTCATCAGGTTTTCGCCAACCTGCACTACCCCCTCCTTGTTGACCCGCACGCCGGGAATACTCTCCAGCACCGAGAGATCGACCTCCTGACCGAGCGCCAGAATAAGGGAGTCTGCTTCGAGGGTTTCAAACTTGCCGGTGGGTACTGGCTTGCCCTCGGCATCCAGCGCCATCACCTCCACCTCGATATTGGTGTTGTCGAGCTGACGGATGCTGCGCAGCCAGTTGATCTTGATCCCCTCCTCCTCGGCCTCGTCGGCTTCAAAGGCGTGAGCAGGCATATGGTCCCGGTCGCGGCGGTAGATGATCATTGCCTCTTCAACGCCCAAACGGCGGGCGGTGCGGGCCGCATCCATGGCGGTATTGCCGCCGCCGTAGATGGCCACCCGCCGTCCCAGTTTGGGGGGTGGCAAGCCCTGCTCTTCGGCTAGGCTCGCCTGTTCGAGGAAGCTCACCGCATCGAGGATCTTGCCCGCTTCCCGGGCCGGAATATCGACCCGCTTGGCCAGATGGGCGCCGATGGCCATAAAGACGGCATCAAAGCCCCCCTCGTCGCGCTCGCGCAGCACATCCTCCACCTTGTGGTTGAGGGTCAGCGTCACTCCGGCCGCCACGATACGGGCCACCTCCCGATCCAGCACGTCGCGGGGCAAGCGGTAAGCGGGAATACCAAAGCGCAGCATGCCGCCCGCCAGTGGCCCCGCTTCGCGGATCTCCACCTGATGGCCGAGCCGGTTGAGGTGCCAGGCGCAGGAGAGACCGGAGGGACCAGCGCCTATGACCAGCACCTTCTTGCCGCTGGCAGGGGCAGGTGGCGCAGGCTGCCAACCACGGGCCAGCGCCTCGTCGCCGAGGAAACGCTCGATAGCGTGGATGGAGACGGATTCATCCACCTGACCGCGGTTGCAGGCGCTCTCGCAGGGGTGATAGCAGACCCGACCATGAATGGCGGGCAAGGGGTTCTCTTCGATCAGGGTCTGCCAGGCCGCCTCAAAACGGCCGGCCTGAGCCAAAGAGAGCCAGGCCTGGATATTTTCTCCGGCCGGGCAGGCGTGATTGCAGGGTGGCAGGGCCGGCCGCCAGACGGGTAGCCGAGTACGCACCGGGCCTGTTCCCGTTTTCAGGGAAAGATCCGGCAATGGGGTCATGTCCAGTTGTTTGCTCATACATTGCTTTCTTCTTTTTGTGTGACAGGCCCCACCCGATGGCGCTTGATACCGTGTAGCCGAAGCGGACGGTGGCCGGATGGGGAAGAAGCGAAAGCGTTAGAAACTGGGAACTGAGTCGATAATGGCCGCTTTTTTGTACTGATTAGCGAATCAGGATCAAAAAATGTTGCACTTTATGGTTCATAGAGACCAGAACGTGACTCAAGTAACATCTTCTCCAGCTGACCGCTGGCTTTCAGTTTGGCGAGGCCCCGATTGAAGGTTTTGATCAGCTCGTCAGCGTTGGCACGCTTGCGGCTGATCAGCAGGTGACCTTCGACCTTCATCACGGGTTTTGAATGGGTTGCAAAGAGATCGACCGTGCTGGCCGGGTAGAACTGACGCAGGGAGTAGTAGCCGACATCTATGTTCTCCAGCGTCAGGTCGGCGCGGCCGGAGAGCAGCAGATCAAAGCTCTGGCGCAGCCGGGTGACGAACTGCACCTGCAGCGGCACCTGCGCGATGGCTGCAAAAAAATCTGCATTGTAGGTATAGCCACTGACCGCAGCCAGCTTGCGATCCGCCAGATCCTGATAGCCGTGCCATTCCAGCGGATCGGATTTGAGATAGAACCAGACATAGGTTTCGCTCAGGATGGGATCGCTGTAGAGATGGGTTTTGCGCCGCTCGCTCGACTCATACCAGTGGACAGTGCCATCCACCACCCCCTCCTCCGACAAGCGAAAGGCCCGCTTCCAGGGAAGAAACTGAAACTTGACGCTCACCCCTTCACTCTTGAATGCCTCGCTCACCACATGAGGGATAAGCCCCTGATATTTCAGCGTCTCGGAGCAGTAAGGGGGATACTCTCCCGTGGTCAGGGTCAGCTCCTGCGCCCAGAGCCCGTGGCAAAAAAGGCTCCCCGCCAGCAACCAGCTTATTTTCATCCCGATGCCCTCTTGTTCTGTTTTCCCAACTATAGACCGCCCCCTTGAAAGGATTGCCGGATCGCCGGGGAACCGTTATGTTCCCCTTTTTGCAGGCGATCGCGCCGCGTCACAAGGATATGAAGATGCCCAGGCTAGACAGCATTCACCTCTACCCCATCAAATCGACTACAGGTATGCCGCTGGCTCGCGCCCGGGTGACCGAAGAGGGACTGGCAGGGGATCGCCGCTACATGGTGGTCAAACCGGACGGCACCTTTATCACAGCCCGTACCCATCCCCAGCTGCAACAGATCGTGGCCACCCCCATCGAAGGAGGCTTGCAACTGCGCTATCCGGGCTTTGAACCGCTCACCCTGCAAGAGGTCGACTTCAGCCGCGCCCCGCAAGCTACCGGAGTCTGGAGCGACCGTTTCACCGCCCTGCACACCGACCCCAAAGCCGATGGGTGGCTGAGCCGGGTGGCCGGGGAACCAGTGCAGCTGCTCTGGCTAGGTGAAACCTCTGATCGCTTTCGCGAGAAGACCGGCACCCGGGTCAGCTTTGCCGACGGTTATCCGCTGCTGCTGATAAGCCAGGCTTCCCTTGAGGATCTCAATCTGCGCTCCGATGCGCTGCACCAGATGAGCCAGTTCCGCACCAATCTGGTGGCAAGCAATACCCAGCCCTTCGAGGAGGACAGCTGGGTGCGCATCCGCATCGGCGAAGTGGAATTTAAAGTGGTCAAGCCCTGCAGCCGCTGCATCATGACCACGGTGGAAGCGGGCACCGATCGCTTCAACGCCCTGAAAGAGCCGCTGGCCACCCTCACCCGCTACCGCCGTGGCGAGGATGGCGAGGTCTACTTCGGCCAGAACCTGATCGCCCTGAACGAGGGCTGGATTGAGGCAGGCAGCGAGATAGAAGTGCTGGAGCGCACCCGTCCGGTGGTCTATCCCGCCGCCGCTCCGAAGAAGCGGGAGCTGGTCTGCGTGGCCCGCGAACCGCTGGCGCGGGATCTGGAGACCTTCTGGTTCGAAGCCGCCGATGGCGAGCCCCTGCCCGACTACCTGCCGGGCCAGCATCTGCCCATCAGCCTCGATATCAAAAACGAGCGGATCCAGCGCCGCTATACCCTGAGCTCCACGCCGGATCACCCGGAGCGTTACAGCATCAGCGTCAAAAAGGTGGAGGGTGGCCGCATCTCCCACTGGCTGCACCAGCAGTTGCAGGTGGGTGATCGGCTGCGGGCCGCCAACCCCGCTGGCGAGTTTCACTTAGGGTCCGAGCGCAACCTCCTGTTGCTCTCCGCAGGCTCCGGCGTCACCCCCATGCTGGCGATAGCCCGCACCCTGGCGCTACGCGGGGAGCTGGAAGCGGTTCACTTTATGCACCTGTGCCGCAGCGAAGCGGACATTCCCGCCGCCAGCGAACTGCATGCCATGGCGCAGCAGGGGATGACCCTCACCATTATCCTGAGCCAGCCGGACAATCACTGGCAGGGGCTGCAAGGGCGACTCAATGATGAGCATCTGCAACGGATCAAAGGGCTGGCCGACAAAGAGGTCTTTATCTGCGGCCCCCACGGCTTTATGGCCGATGCTGCCGCAAAAGTTGCGGCCCTCGGCGTACCGGCCGCACGGATCAAACAGGAGAGTTTTGGCGGCGCCATTCTCTCGGCGGCCCGCCCCCATCAGGCGGTGCAACTGCGTATCGGCGCCCAAGCCTTTACCGGCAACAATCAGGGCACTGTGCTGGATCAGGCCAACAAGCAAGGTGTAGAGCTGCCATGGAGCTGCCGCGCCGGCATCTGCGGCAGTTGCAAACAGACGCTGATCTCGGGCGAGGTGGATCACCCCGACGCCCCCGCCATCACCGCCGCCGAGCGGGCCGAGGGCAAGATCCTTGCCTGCTGCGCCGTGCCGCTCACTGACCTTGACATCCTATGATCGGGTGATCGGGGCGCATTAACTCACGCCACCCCAGATGACCGGGGAATTGACCCCGGTCATCTTTATCCACACTTGTTCAGCTGATCCGCCCTTAATTTGTCCCCACGGCCTTCATCAGTGAGTTTCCCTTCCTATACTCTCAGAGCAAAAAGCCTTGCCAGCCATTGACTTGGCGATGCTCCATACGACACTCAGCCATAGGGAAAGGACGCCCATACCATGGAACAGAACAAGCCCGCCTTTCAGCTCAACCTGCTGCTATCCGTCATCACCCTGATCCTGCTGTCACTGGTGTTTTTCGCCTACAGCTGGGCTGGGAAACAACTGGAAGAGAGTTATCGACAACAATATGTCTCCTACCTGCTTGCCGACGAACTGCGCCAATCCTCCGATGATCTGACCCGACTCGGGCGCACCTACGTCATCACCAAGGATCCAGCCTACGAACAGCAGTACATGCGGATCCTGGCCATTCGCAACGGCGAGCAGCCGAGGCCGGATGGCTACAACCGTATCTACTGGGACTTTGTCGCCGCCAACGGCCAGAATCCCCGCCCCGACAGCAATGTTCGCCGTGGCCTGATCGACCTGATGAAGGATGCCGGTTTCACCGACGGTGAGCTCGCCAAACTGAACGAGGCCAAAAACAACTCGGATGCGCTGGTCAACACCGAGGTCGCCGCCTTCAAGCTGGTGCAGCAGAGCGATGGCGACCCGGTTGCCAACCAGCAAAAAGCCATCGCCATGATGCATGACAAGGCCTATCACCAGAACAAGGGGCGCATCATGTCCCCCATCGATGACTTCTACGTGATGATGGAGCAGCGCAACCATGAGGCGGTCGAGAGCGCCATCGCCAATACCGATATGCTGCGCTATCTCTTTATCGCCCTCGGTCTGGTGTTGATGTTCTTCCTCTGGCGCACCTATCGCTCCCTGCTCGATCTGGTGGGCACCTCGGTCGAACAGCTCAAGACCGATCTCCATATGATGGCGGAAGGGGACTTCTCGCGCCCCATCAAGGTGCCGGCAGGATCGAAAGAGAGCCTGATCGGCCTGCTCGGCGGTATGCAGACCACCCTCAAGGGGATCATCGCCAAGGTCTCTCACTCCACCGAGGAGTTGTCCCACTCTGCCGACAGCATCGCCCAAATTGCCGAGCAGACCGCCCAGTTTGCCACCGATCAGCAAACCAGCACCCAGACCATGGCCGCCGCCATTGAGGAGCTGGTAGTGAGCATCAGTCACCTCTCCGACAATGCCACCCATGCCGACGAGCTGAGCAAGGTCTCAGCCAATACCCTGGAGGAGGGGTCAGGGGTCATTAAAGAGACGCTTGGCAGCATCGAGAATATCTCCACCACAGTGGGGGATGCAGCCAGCACCATCTCCGAGCTCAACGGCCATACCCAGCAGATTTCGGAGATCATCGGGGTGATCCGCGGCATCGCCGATCAGACCAACCTGCTGGCCCTCAACGCGGCCATCGAGGCGGCGCGGGCCGGTGAACAGGGTCGCGGCTTTGCGGTGGTGGCCGACGAGGTGCGCAATCTGGCCAGTCGCTCGGCGGCCTCAACCCAACAGATCACCGGGATGATCAGCAAGATCCAGAGCGGGGCCGATGCCTCCATCCGCAGCATGGAGAACACGGTCAACAACGTCTCTCGCGGTGTCACGTTGGCCAACCAGACCGGCGAGGCGATCGCCAGCATCCAGAGCCACGCCTCCAACCTCACCGGCCTGATGGGGGAGATCAGCCACACCCTGCGCGAGCAGTCCACCGCCGCCAACGAGGTGGTCTCTACCGTCGGCAACATCACCTCTCTCTCCGAGCAATCGGGGGATGCCGCCCGCCACGTGTCCCAAGAGGCGGCCAAGCTCAAGCAGCTATCACGGGTACTGCGCCAGGAGATGGGACACTTCAAGCTTTAAAGAACGCTGAAAAGCAAAACGGCTGCCCGAAGGCAGCCGTTTTTTTATTCGGGGTGATCCCCGTCATTCAGTATCTATCAACCACGCAGGGCGGCGATACGCTGCTCGATGGGCGGGTGGCTCATGAACAGCTCGCTCATGGAGCGCTTGCCGTTGATGCCAAAGGCCATCATGGAGCCTTCCAACTGAGGCTCGGCACCGCGGGAGAGGCGCTCAAGGGCGGCAATCATCTTGTCGCGACCGGCCAGCTTGGCGGCACCGGCATCGGCACGGAACTCACGCTGACGGCTGAACCACATGACGATGATGGAGGCCAGAATACCGAACAGCATTTCCAGCACGAACACGGTGATCATGTAGGCAAAACCGCCGGTACTGCTGCTCTCTTCCTCGTTGTTGGAGCTGAAGAAGTTGCTGATCACGCCAGCCACGATCCGGGCGAAGAACATCACGAAGGTGTTCACCACCCCCTGGATCAGGGTCAGGGTCACCATGTCGCCATTGGCCACGTGGCTCACCTCGTGGGCCAGTACCGCTTCCGCCTCGTCACGGCTCATGCTGTAGAGCAGGCCGGAGGAGACCGCCACCAGCGAATCATCGCGGCGGGCACCGGTGGCAAAGGCGTTCATCTCGGGAGAGTCGTAGATCCCCACTTCCGGCATCTTGATACCCGCTTCGCGGGCCTGACGGGCCACAGTACTCACCAGCCAGTGCTCGGTCTCGTTACGGGGTTGCTCGATGACCTGGACGCCATAGCTGCGCTTGGCCATCCACTTGGACATCAGCAAGGAGATAAAGGAACCCCCAAAACCGAACACGGCACAGAACACCAACAGCCCGGAAATGCTGGACTTGTTGATCCCCAGAACCGAGAACAGGATATTGAGTACCACCCCCAGCACCAGCATGACGGCCAGGTTGGTCACCAGGAATAGCATAATTCGCTTCATATAGACTCCTTGTGAAGATAAGGGACATGACCGGGGATCACTCGGGATCCCCACCTGATCATGTTAATGTCGACATTCTAGGGAGATTCGATGAATGTTCGCTGAATATGCCGTCAAAGTAGCGGCGAGATATCAAGACGCCCCTGCAAATCGGCTTCAAGCGGATTGTTTATAAACGGAATTTCGCCGAGGAAGGGGGCAGGCAGCAAGCCCCTCAGGGTGTCCAGATTTTCCTGATAATGGCTCATGGAACCATGGAGCCGATTAATTACCCACCCCGCCACCGGCAGCTGATCGTTGCGGATGGCGGCAAAGGTGAGCAGCGCATGGTTGAGGCAACCCAACTTGGCCCCCACTACCATGATCACCGCCATGTTCTCCTGTTTCACCCAGTCCGACAGCAGATGCTTGCGATCGAGCGGCAGATACCAGCCCCCAGCCCCTTCCACTACCGCCAGTTCGGCCCCGGCCTGTTCAATCTTGCGTAGCCCCTCGCTCAACCCCTGCATGGTGATGGGCTGGCGCGCCTCGCTGGCGGCGATGTGGGGCGCAATCGGCGGCTCATAGGCGAACGGATTGACCACCTCATAGGGCAGCGGCAGGCTCGCCGCCTCCTGCAACAGAACGGCATCCAGGTTGCGCAGCCCGTCCGGAGTGCGGGCACATCCGGCCGAGACCGGCTTGTAACCCGCACACTTGATTCCCTGTGCGCTGAATTCGCGCAGCAGGGTGCGCGCCACCAGCGTCTTGCCCACATCGGTATCGGTGCCGGTGATAAAGAATGTTTTCATACGGTTCTCTCCTTGGCAGGGCCCGTTGACTACCCTGCACACAATGCGATTTCCAGCGCTCAGCAAGGCTTGCTGAGACGGCCGAGGCACACCCGATAACTGGCGACCAACCTGCCATCGGGCTGGCGAAACGCCTCATACGCCTGCGCCAGCTGCTGCAATCTGGCGCGCCCGCTCAGACCGGCCGGGGCGGCACTCCCTTGATTGTCGTTGACCTGATTGGCCCCAATCCCCTTGAGATCACGCAACAACTGCGGCAATTCAAGATAGGCGAGATCCCAGGTGATACAACGCAGCTCGGGAGCAGATACCCCGGCGCTCGCCAGTGCCTGCTCCAATTGTGGCAGGCTGAGGAAGCGATTGACATGGGCGCGACCATCAAGCTGCTGCCAGGCGGCTCGCAACTGCCAGAGCGACTCATCGAGCAGGGTCGAGAAAAAGATCTGGCCGCCCGGTTTGACCACCCGCAGCAGCTCGCTGAAAGCCTGGGCCGGACGCTCGCACCACTGCAGCGCCAGACTGGAGAACACCCAGTCGAATGTGTTATCGGCAAAAGGAAGCTGCTCCGCATCGCCGCAGAGCAGGCGAGCACCGCTGCCACGCAAAGCGGCCTGCGCCAGCATGCCGGGGGCGAGATCCAGCCCCACCAGCTGGTGACAACGGTTCGCCAGTTGGGGCAAGAAAAAGCCGGTGCCACAGCCCAGATCCAGCCCGCTCACCGTCAGTTCAGTCCCAACCAGCCTGTCTGGCATCCATTTCAGCAGCGCCTGACCCACCTCCTGTTGAAAGCGGGCATGGGCATCGTAATGACGAGCGGCGGCGCCGAAACGGCGAGCAAGCTGCGCCTTGTCAACCGTTTGAAAACGCTCAGTCATGGTGAGCCTCCCCAACCGTTATCGCTGCAGGGCAGACCCCCAAGACATCGAGCAGGCGATCCACATCCTGTTCGCGGTGAGCCGCGCTCAGGGTAATACGCAGCCGGGCCGTACCGACTGGCACCGTGGGCGGGCGGATGGCGCTCACCCAGACGCCGCGATCCCGCAGCCGTTCAGCCAGTTGCAGGGCAACACTGCTCTCCCCCACCAGCAGCGGCAGGATCGGGGTATCGCTCGCGCCAAGCTGCCAACCCTGATCCTTGGCCCCTTGCCGGAAGCGAGCGATCAGCTGGCCAAGATGGGCGCGGGACTCATCAGCCGCGCGCACCAGTTCGATGCTCTTGCTGACCGCGCAAGCCTGCGCGGCGGGCATATGGGTGCTGTAGACATAGTGGCGAGCGAAGTTGACCAGATACTCCACCAGTTCGCGACTGCCGCCGACAAAGGCACCGGCAACCCCGAGCGCCTTGCCAAAAGTGCCCATCTGGATGTGTACGCAGGCCGGGTTCACCCCTTGTGCGGCCAGCGTGCCACGCCCCTCGGGGCCCAGCACACCAAGACCGTGGGCATCATCGATCATCAACCAGTTGCCGCTCCGGGCGGCCAGGGTTGTGAGCTCAGCCCAGGGGCCTTGATCCCCGTCCATACTGAACACCCCTTCCGAGACAATCAGTCCGCGATTTGGCTCAAGCTGCCGTTCAAGGGCAGCCATATCGTTGTGACCGAAGCGTTTCATCTTGCAGGGGAGCTGGCTGCCCATTTCCTGCAAAGAGGCGTGGTTGAGTTTGTCCTGCCACAGCAGATGCTCCTTGCCGAGCAGCGCTTTGAGCACCGCCTGATTGGCAGAAAAGCCGCAGTTGAACAGCAGCACCGCCTCCACCCCGAGCCACTCGGCCAGGGTCTCCTCAAGCTGTTGGTGGGCACGGCTGTAACCGGTCACCAGCGGCGAGGCGCCGGAGCCCGTGCCATAACGCTCAATCCCCGCGTTGAAGGCGGTCTTGATAGCGGGATGATCTGCCAGCCCCAGATAGTCGTTGGCGGAAAAATTGAGGTATTCGCGCCCTGCAACCCTGAGCCGCCCGCCACTCGCCCCGTCGGTCGCGATGCGGTTGCGCAGCAGACCCACCTGCTCGCGCTCGGCCAGAGCCGCGCCCAACCCAAAGGGGCCCGTTACTGCAGGGCCGTTCATGACCGCGCAGCCCCTGCACGGGGGCGGGTGGCGTCATAAAACATCTCGGCAGGCTCGCTCTGGCGACTCACCTCGGCCAGCAGTTCCTCTTCTTGAACCTGATCCGGCTTCTGGGCCCGCTGGGCAGGGCGAATGCCGAGCCGCTTGAACAGCTGCATATCGCTGTTTTCGTCCGGGTTGGGGGTGGTCAGCAACTTGCAGCCATAGAAAATGGAGTTGGCCCCGGCCATAAAACACATGGCCTGCATCTGCTCATTCATCTTCTCCCGCCCGGCAGAGAGGCGCACATGGGAGGCGGGCATCATGATCCGCGCCACGGCGATGGTGCGGATAAATTCGAACGGATCGAGGTTCTCCTGGCTCTCCAGCGGCGTGCCCTTCACCTTGACCAGCATGTTGATGGGCACGCTCTCCGGGTGGCGCGGCAGATTGGCCAGTGCCATCAAGAGGCCCGCCCGATCTTTCGCCTGCTCACCCATGCCGACGATACCACCGGAGCAGACCTTCATGCCGGCGCTGCGCACATGCTCCAGAGTATCGAGCCTGTCCTGATAGGTGCGGGTGGAGATGATCTCGCCGTAAAACTCCGGCGAGGTGTCGAGGTTGTGGTTGTAATAATCAAGCCCCGCGGCCCCCAGACGCGCCGCCTGATCGGCGGTAAGCATCCCTAGCGTCATGCAGGTCTCCATACCGAGCCCGCGCACCTCCTCGATCATCCGGATGATGTAGGGCATGTCCTTCTCTTTGGGGTTGCGCCAGGCGGCCCCCATGCAGAAACGGGACGAGCCGTTGGCCTTGGCTTCGCGGGCCCGCTCCAGCACCTTCTCCACCTCCATCAGTCGCTCGGCCTCCAGGCCGGTGTGATAACGGGCACTCTGGGGACAGTATTTGCAATCTTCCGGGCAGGCGCCGGTCTTGATGGAGAGCAAAGTACTCACCTGCACTTCGTTCGGGTCAAAGTGGGCGCGGTGGACGGTCTGGGCCTGAAACAGCAGATCGTTGAACGGCAGGGCAAACAGGGCCTGAACCTCGGCGAGTGTCCAGTCGTGACGAAGGGCGTGACCGCCCGCGGTGAGAGCATTCATACATGGCTTCCGGTTGTTATTAGTGGGATCCTGCGCCCGCCATCTTGGGATGGACGGCCACAAAACCCGCCGCCGGGCCTGCGCGCTCAGGGTGATGCGCAGTGCCAAGTGGCTGAAATTGTTGGCTAGTGTAGAGAGCACGCGTAGACTGTCAACACCGACCAGATCAAACCAATTGACAATAGAACAACAAATGACCAACCAAGAATTCGACCTGCACCACATCTGGCACCCCTATACCTCCCTCACTCACCCCCTGCCCTGCTATGAAGTGGCCAGCGCCAAAGGGGTGAAGATCACTCTCAGCGATGGCCGCGAACTGGTGGATGGCATGAGCTCCTGGTGGGCTTGCGTGCACGGCTATCAGGTGCCGGAGTTGGACGCCGCCGCCACTGCCCAGCTCGGCAAGATGTCTCACGTGATGTTTGGCGGCCTCACCCACGCCCCGGCGGTCGAGCTCTGCCGCAAGCTGGTGGAGATCACTCCGAAGGGGCTTGATCGGGTATTTCTGGCCGATTCCGGCTCGGTGGCAGTGGAAGTGGCGCTCAAGATGGCCCAGCAGTACTGGCACGCCAAGGGGACGCCCAGAGCCAAATTTGTCGCCCTGCGCAGCGGCTATCACGGCGACACCTTTGGCGCCATGAGCGTCTGCGATCCCGATGGCGGCATGCATGAGCTCTACAAGGGATTCCTGCCGGAACACTATTTTGTCGATGCGCCCAGCTGTCGCTTCCACGCCGAGTGGGACGAGCAGTGCGTGGTGGGGCTGGCGACACTCATGGCCGATCATCACGAGGAGATCGCCGCCATCGTGCTTGAGCCCATAGTGCAAGGCGCTGGCGGCATGCGCTTCTATCACCCCCGCTACCTGCAGTGGGTGCGCGCCCTGTGCGACGAGTTCGGTGTGCTGCTGATTGCCGACGAGATTGCCACCGGCTTTGGCCGCACCGGCCAGCTGTTTGCCTGCGACTGGGCGGGGATCAGCCCCGACATCATGTGTCTGGGCAAGGCGCTTACCGGCGGCTACCTCACCCTCTCGGCGACCCTGACCACCGAGCATGTCGCCCGCATCATCTGTGACGGCAAGGCCGGCGTCTTTATGCACGGCCCCACCTTTATGGGCAACCCGCTTGCCTGCGCGGTGGCCAACGCCTCCATCGAGTTGCTGCTGACCTCACCTTGGCAGGAGCGGGTGCGCGCCATCGAGCATCAGTTGCGTACCGAGCTGGTAGAGCTGACCCTGCACCCGGCGGTCGCGGATGTGCGAGTGCTCGGCGCCATCGGGGTGGTGGAGATGAAAGAGCGGGTGGATGTAGCGCGCATCCAGCGCAAGTTTGTCGAACTGGGCGCCTGGATCCGCCCCTTTGGCAAGCTGGTCTACCTGATGCCCCCGTTCGTCATCACCCCTGAAGAGCTGCGGGTATTGACCGGCGCCATCCGTCAGGCCATCACCGAAGGCGAGTTTTAAGGCATGCAGCGGGCGGCCATCGCAGCCGCCCGTTTGACTACCAGCATTTGATATATAAAGAGGGCAACTTTATCCACTTCAGTGCAGTTTCACTTGCCGTAATGTGAGCAAAACACCAGACCTGAGGCCCCAAGAGGGGTAAACTGCTGCGGTTTTACCATCAAGAAAGACTGCTCATGCGCCTCTCCATTGCTGCCAAAATCAACTTTTTCCTGCTCTTCATCTTCTCCATGGTACTGGTCTTCTCCGCAGCCTATCAGGCGGTGCGCGAGCGCGATCTCATCCTGACCCTCATCAAGGAGCAGAGCCGCGAGCAGACCGAAGCCTATTTCGACGGCCTCAACATGCTGATGCTGACCGGCAAGATGGATGCCCGCGATACCCTGCGCGGCAAGTTTCTCGACCACGCCCATGTGGAGGATGCCCGCATCGTCCGTGGCGACGCGGTGAGCAAACAGTTCGGGCCTGGACGGGAGACAGAGCAGGTAAAAGATGAGTTTGATGAGCTGGCTCTGGCGGGCAAAGGGAGTCTGGAGGTGGTGCACAACGGCATGCACAGCCGTCTGGTAGTGACCCGACCGCTACTAGCCAAGAAGGATTTTCGCGGCACCGACTGCACCAGCTGTCATCTGGTGCCGGAGAACACTGTGCTCGGTGCGGTGCGCTTTGACTACTCCCTCGATTCGCTGTTTACCCGGGTCGAGCAGAATATCCTCACCTCGGCGCTGATCCTCACCGGCATCTTCGGGATGGGACTGCTGCTGACCCTCTGGGTCATCCGCACCTGGATCGTGCGCCCCCTCAACCAGTTGACCCGCTCCATGGAAGAGGCCACCGACTTGCACGACTTCGGCCACCGGCTGGAGGGGGATGACGGCGACGAGATTGGCCGGGTGGCGGTGGCCTACAACCAGATGCTCGACAGTGTGGAGCGCCAGCTCGGCAAGCGCACCAAGGCCAGCAGGCAGGAGCCGGATCAGCCCCGCTGAGGCGGGCGCTTAACCGACGTAGTAGAAGAGCAAGCTGGCGATCAGCACCAATAGCAGGATGGCCAGATTGACATGCCGGGAGTCATCCTGACGGCGGCTGCGCTTGCGCTCCAGCAGCAACACCGCCAGCGTCAGGGCGCAACAGCTCCAGAGCCCGTAGACCAACCAGGGGGTAAGGGCCGGGTCCCAATAATCGCGCACCTCGATCCCGCCATAGACCAGAAAACCGTAGGCAATTTCGGGCCGGGCATAGTGGTAAAGGGAGAGCAGCACGATAAAGCCGCCCCAGCAGAGCATCACCAGCCCCTGCAACACCCGTGTCAGCCAATCTGGCCCATGCCGCCGATCTTTCACCCACCTCTCCTGCGCCCGTGACACTCTTGTTGAGTGAACCATGCCGAAAACCCCACCAGAGTCCGACATTTTTGCTTGTTTATCAAACCCGCGCGGGTAAGATTGACGGCTTAGTCTGCCATGGTGGGCCATCTGTGCCCGGGCCAGACTCCCTAGTGTTGCAAATAGCGCTGCAAGAACAAGCTGGAGACAATATTTCGATGACGCACGCATCCGTAGTAGATGTGCTGGCCGGTAAGTATCCGGTCGGCACCACCCAAACTGTCAAAGGGTGGATCCGGACTCGCCGTGATTCCAAGGCGGGGATCTCATTTTTGGCCATTTCTGATGGCTCCTGTTTCCATCCGGTACAGGCAGTTGTCCCCAATACCCTGGCCAATTACGAGAATGAAGTGCTGCGTCTGACCACTGCCTGCTCCGTGGAAGTGACCGGCGTGGTTGCCGCCTCTCAGGGCAGCGGCCAGGCTTTCGAACTGCAGGCGACCGAGGTGAAGGTAGTCGGCTGGGTCGAAGATCCGGACACCTACCCGATGGCCGCCAAGCGCCACAGCATCGAATACCTGCGTGAACAGGCTCACCTGCGCCCGCGCACCAACATCGTTGGCGCCGTGACCCGCGTTCGTCACTGCCTGGCGCAAGCCATCCACCGCTTCTTCCACGAAGAGGGTTTCCTCTGGGTTGCGACCCCGCTCATCACCGCCTCTGACACCGAAGGTGCCGGCGAGATGTTCCGTGTCTCTACCCTGGATATGGAAAACCTGCCGCGCACCGACGCCGGCAAGGTGGACTACAACGAAGATTTCTTCGGCAAAGAGGCTTTCCTGACCGTATCCGGCCAGCTGAACGCCGAAACCTATGCCTGCGCCCTCTCCAAGGTCTACACCTTCGGCCCGACCTTCCGCGCTGAAAACTCCAACACCAGCCGCCACCTGGCCGAGTTCTGGATGGTTGAGCCGGAAGTGGCCTTCAACGATCTGGAAGATAACGCCGCACTGGCCGAAGCCATGCTGAAGTATGTCTTCAACGCCGTACTGACCGAGCGTCGCGACGATCTGGAGTTCTTCGCCCAGCACGTGGACAAGGATGCCATCGGCCGTCTGGAGCGTTTCGTCTCCTCCGACTTCGCCCAGATCGACTACACCGACGCCATCGAAGTGCTGCAAAACTGCGGCAAGAAGTTCGAGTTCCCGGTCTCCTGGGGTATCGATCTCTCCTCCGAGCACGAGCGCTATCTGGCGGAGGAGCACTTCAAGTCTCCGGTGGTGGTGAAGAACTACCCGAAAGATATCAAAGCCTTCTACATGCGCCTCAACGACGACGGCAAGACCGTTGCCGCGATGGACGTACTGGCACCGGGCATCGGCGAGATCATCGGTGGTTCCCAGCGTGAAGAGCGTCTGGACGTGCTGGATGCCCGTCTGGCCGAGATGGGCCTGAACAAGGAAGATTACTGGTGGTACCGCGACCTGCGCCGCTACGGTACCGTGCCGCACTCCGGCTTCGGTCTGGGCTTCGAGCGTCTGGTGGTATACGTGACCGGCATGGGCAACGTCCGCGACGTGATCCCGTTCCCGCGTACTCCGCGTACCGCAGAGTTCTGATCAGCGGCATCTTGTCACTGCATTGCAAAAGCCGACCTGTGGGTCGGCTTTTTTATTGTCACTGTCCCGTCCTGAATATGGTTTACACCATCCCCCAAATAAATGGAGAACCCGATGGGACAAGGTGTGAAACGGACACAGCGCGATTACTCGCTGACTTTTAAACTGGCGCTGGTCGAGCAGATTGAAAAAGGCGAGCTCACCTACAAACAGGCTCAGGTGCGTTATGGCATTCAGGGCCGCTCCACCGTTCTGGTATGGTTGCGTAAACATGGTCGGCAAGATTGGAGCCAGGGGGCTTCTGTACGTGCCGGCAGGAGCATCACCATGCCTGACCCCGACAACCAGACGCCCGAGCAGCGTATCAAGGAACTCGAGCAACAGCTGGCGCGGATGAGTCAGAAAGCCCAGTTCTTTGAGGCCGTCGTCGATGTACTGAAGAATGACTACGGCGTCTCCATCGTAAAAAAGCGACCCGGCAAGTCCTCTCGCAGCGGCAAGTCGAGAAGCTGACCATCGTCAGGGCTTGCCTGTTTCTGGGGATAAGCCGGCAGGCTTACTACAAGCGCAATCGGGTCGCCGACGAGCGCCATGCACAGGGATTGCAGGTGGTGCGCTTTATGCGTCAGGTTCGACTGCGACAACCTCGGGTGGGCACTCGCAAGCTGCATTATCTGCTGCAGGGGCAGGATGATGGCGGGCTCAAGGTCGGGCGGGACAGGCTGTTTCGGATATCGGCCGAGCACCGCCTGCTGGTGCTGCCCAGACGGGCGTATCACAAGACCACCCACAGTTTTCACCGTTTCTACCGTCATCCCAACTTGCTCAAGGCTGGGCCAGAGCAGGTTACGCCGGTGGCCCCGGAGCAGGTCTGGGTCGCAGATATCACCTATCTGCCAGCCAGGAGCGGGCCGCTGTACCTGAGCCTGGTGACGGATGCGTACTCACGCAAGATAGTAGGCCACCACGTACACGAAGGAATGCATGCCGAGTCGGTGGCGATGGCGTTCAAGAAAGCACTGAAGCAACGGTGTGGCAGAGGGGAGCTAATCCATCACTCAGACCGCGGCGTGCAGTATTGCTCGAGGCTGTATCAGTCATTACATGAACGGTACGGGGTGAAATGTTCGATGACGGATGGGTATGACTGTTACCAGAATGCGTTGGCGGAGCGGGTGAACGGGATTTTGAAAGGAGAGTTGTTGTTGCAAAGCCCGCAGGATTTGACGCAAGCGCGGGAAATGGTGCGTGAAGCGGTGGATATTTACAACGCGGAGCGGCCGCATCATGCGTTGAAATACAGAACCCCCGATGCAGTACATCGGGGGGTTTGAGTGGAGCAAAGCTAGCCGAAAATGTGTAAACCTACTTCAGGACTAGACACACCGTTATGGGTGATACTCAGGATCAACCGGCACAAGGAACTCGTCGCCTATGGGATATCGCCTGCTGCTCTCGCTATTGCTGTCCTGCATGCCTGTTCAACTGTGGGCCGAGCCTGTTCGGCTGACCACCCTGGAGTGGCCCCCCTACACCAGCCAGAGCCTGCCCGATGGCGGCCTCACCGGTCATATCGTCAAACGCGCCTTTGCCGAAGCGGGACTGGAGGTGACATTCGACTTCTACCCCTGGCAGCGGGCGGTGCGCCTGGCGGCCGACCCGACCCAGCCTTATAGCGGCTATTTTCCCGAGTACCTCTCCGACACCCTGCCCACTCTGTGGCGCAGCTCCCCCAGCGTAGGCGACAGCGTGCTGGGCATGGCGCAGCGCTCAGGCCCCCCCATCCCCTGGCAGCAGCTCACGGATCTCGCCTCCTACCGGATCGGCGTGGTGGAGGGGTACGTCAACACCCGTGAATTCGATGCCCTGATGGCCAGCAAGCGCCTCAACACTGCCGCCGTCGATGCAGACCTGCTCAACCTGCGCAAATTGCAGCGCGACCGGCTCGATCTGGCGGTGATCGACCGGGATGTCTTCCACTGGCTCATCAACCATGATCGCAAGCTGATAAGCGCCGGATTGCTGTTTCACCCGAAGATCCTCGAACACAAGAGCCTGCACATCATGTTTCGTCCCGATCAACAGGCGTTGCAGCAACGGGTGGCACAGGCCATTGCCAGATTGGATATTGCCAAGCTGAGCGAGGATTATCAGCGCCGCTATCTGCAGCAAGCACCTGCGGCCAAGTGAGCCAACCCGCTGAAGTCAGCCCTTGCTGGCAAAAATAGCCTGAGCGCTGGCTTTTTCACCCTCTTCTGCCGCAATCGAGCCCTTTTTATGCCCCTCCCCTGCAGCCCTGTTGCCAAACTGTGCTGCCACCATGACTACCCAATGGCTTGGCCCCGAGTGATACCACCCGGTGACAAAAATGATGTTTTTGTTAGTACGTGGTTTTTAAGTGGTTTAATCAAAAATTCATCGAGTTATTGAAGTAACTCAATTTTTTCACTTTTTCAGGGGAGCAGAATAACAACTAACCCTTTTGGGCTAAATAAAACAGACAATGACAATTCATGGTTCAGGCTACCCGCGGCAATATGGGTTGAATCACACGAGGTAACGGAATGATCTTGATGGAATTTTTGGTGGTACTCGGCTGCTTGCTGCTGGGTACCCGCTTTGGGGGTATGGGACTCGGTCTCATCAGTGGTATCGGTCTCTTCCTGCTGACCTTCGTCTTCGGCCTGGTGCCTGGCGAACCGCCTGTTCAGGTAATGCTGACCATTCTGGCGGTGATCGGCTGTGCCGCCACCCTGCAGACTGCCGGTGGCCTCAACCTGATGATGCAAGTGGCCGAGCGTCTGCTGCGCCGTCACCCGCAATACATCACTATCCTGGCGCCGCTCACGACCTGGACCCTCACCTTCCTGTGCGGTACCGGCCACGTGGTCTACACCATGTTCCCCATCATCGCTGACATCGCGCTGCAGAAGAACATCCGTCCCGAGCGCCCGATGGCTGTCGCCTCCGTTGCCTCCCAGATGGCGATCTGCGCCTCCCCGGTCTCCGTTGCCGTGGTCTCCATGGTCTCCATTCTGGCGGCCGGTCACGGTATCGGTCAGGCTTACGGCCTGCTCGACATCCTGATGATCGCCATCCCCTCCTCCCTGACCGGTGTCATCGTGGCAGCCCTGTGGAGCCTGCGTCGCGGCAAGGATCTGGACAAGGACGAAGAGTTCCAGGCCAAGATCAAAGACCCGGAGCAGCGTGCCTTCATCTACGGCGGTGGTGAAACCCTGCTCAATACCAAGTTCCCGAAAGAGGCCTACTGGTCTACCTGGATCTTCTTCGCCGCCATCGCTGCCGTGGTATTGCTCGGCGCCAACGAAGGTCTGCGTCCGGTGTTCACCATCAAGGACAAGACCGGCCCGCTCTCCATGAACCTGGTGATCCAGATGATGATGCTGATCGCCGGTGCCATCATCCTGATGCGCTGCAAGGTCAAGCCGGGCGAGATTGCCAACGGCGCCGTCTTCAAGGCAGGTATGGTCGCCATCTTCTCCGTATTCGGGGTGGCATGGATGAGTGAGACTTTCTTCCAGGCTCACATGCCCCTGCTCAAAGAGACCCTGGCCCATGTGGTACAGGCCCAGCCCTGGACCTACGCCCTGGTGCTGTTCCTTATCTCCAAGCTGGTAAACAGCCAGGCCGCAGCCCTCACCGCCATCGCCCCCATGGGTCTGGCTCTGGGTGTGGAGCCGAAACTGCTGATCGCCTTCCTGCCGGCGAGCTACGGCTACTTCGTGCTGCCGACCTACCCGAGCGATCTGGCCTGTATCGGTTTCGACCGCTCCGGCACCACCCGCATCGGCAAGTTCATCATCAACCACAGCTTCATCATTCCGGGGCTGATCGGGGTGGTGACCTCCTGCTCGCTGGGCTTTATCCTCACCAGCATCCTGCTCTAATCGCAGTCGCGTTTACCACGCGATTGCAATACAGGCCCCCGCTTCGGGGGCCTGCTTTTTTCCCGCTCTGTGACCCCAACCCTTTCCCCGCCGCCATTTCCGGACACAATGCCTTTACCTCTGCCCACGCCGCTGGGTAGCATGCCCCCTCGTTCACCATTGGAATCTCATCCATGTCTCGCGTCATCCTGCTCTGGAGCGGTGGCAAAGATGCCATGCTGGCCCTCTGTCATGCCCGCCAAGCGGGCTATCAGGTGGTGGCACTGGCCACCTTTGCCCCGCCAGAGCCCCGATTTCTCGCTCATCCTTTGCCGCTGGTGCGCCGTCAGGCGGAAGCCCTCGGGCTGCCCCATCTGCTGGTCACCATAGAGGCGCCGTTCGATCTCGGTTATGAGCGGGCACTGGCACGGCTCAAGGAGGAGTGGCAACTCGATGGCGTAGTCACCGGCGATATCGACAGCGTGGGCGGTGCGCCTAACTGGATCCGCGAACGCTGCCAGCCGCTGGGGCTCACCGTCCACACCCCGCTCTGGCAGCAATCTCGTCAAGCCTTGCTGGCGGATATGCTGGCCCGCGGCATCGTCGCCCACCTCTCCTGCGTCGATACCCGGGTGCTGGCTCCCGAGTGGACTGGGCGTACCCTCGATGCCGCCACCCTCGTGGAATTACAGCAACTGGCCGAGCGCGAGGGCTTCGATGCCTGCGGCGAGCAGGGGGAGTACCACACCATGGTGACTGACGGCCCGGGCTTTGCCGCCCCACTGCGCCTCGATGGCTGGCAGGTGGCGCGGCAGGATCATCTGGCCTATCTGACCGAGCCACAGGGGTAACGGCCTCAGGCCATCTGGCCCGCTCACTTAGCGCGCGAAAAATCGAGATAAAAAAACGGGAGGCAACAGCCTCCCGTTTGGATTTGAGCGGACCAGTTTTGAGCAGGCCATGACGACCCGAACAAGGGATAAACCAGCTTATTTCGCCAGCTTGCCCAGCACCCGTTGCAGCAGGCGGATGCGCGGCTCGATGCTATCGAGCAGCAGGAATTCCGCCTCCGAGTGGAAGCCACCGCCCATGGGGCCGAAGCCATCCAGCGACGGCACGCCCGCCGCTGCGGTAAAGTTGGCATCCGAGCCGCCACCGGCCTCCAGCCAGTTGAAGGTGATCCCCTCCTCTTTCGCAGCCGCCTCCACCAGCGCCATCACGGCCTCGGTGTCGCCACTCGGGCGCATCGCCGGCTTGAAGGTCTGGCGATCCACCTCGACCCGACAACCCGCGAGGAAGGGATTGTTGGCCATAAAGGTGAGCCGGTCGTGTACCGCTGCAGCCTCTTCGTTGCTCCAGAAGCGCAAATCCACGATCGCCTCGGCAAAATCCGGCACCACGTTGACGCCAGTGCCGCCCTGTACCACGCCGACGTTCATGGTGGTGCCCGTGGTCATGTTGACCTGTTCGTTGATGGCCAGCACCCAATGAGCGAGTTCTGTGATGGCAGAGACCCCTTCGGTGAGGGCCGAACCGGCGTGGGAGGCCTTGCCGTGGAAGGTGATGCGGTACTTGGCATTGCCCTTGCGGGCGCTGATGAGATCCCCGTTGGGACGGGCTGCCTCGGCCACCAGCACGCAGCCGCTCTGTTTGGCCTTCTCCACCAGCCAATCTTTCGACCAGGGGGAGCCAATCTCTTCGTCGCAGTTGTAGCAGACCAGCACCTTGAGCTTGGCAAGCAATGCCGGATCCATCTCTTTGAGTGCATACCAGATAGAGAGCAGGCCGCTCTTCATGTCCGAGACGCCGGGACCAAAGGCTTGATTGCCTTCGATTTTCAGCGGGCGCTTGGCCGCCGTCCCCTCGGGGAAGACGGTATCCATGTGGCCGCACAGCATCACATCGTAGTGATCGGCACCCGGCGCATTGGTGATCTCGAGGCAGGGGCCGCACTCGGCAGCAAACTGGTGGCGAGTCACCTGCCAGCCGATGGCCTCATATTTCTCGGTCATGATGTCGGCCACTTTCGCCACCCCGGCCGGGGTGCGAGTACCGCAATCGAGGTTGATGAGCGGGGCCAGATCGGCCAGATAGCTATCGAGGGAAAACGGGCTCTTTACAACTGTCATTATCTTCTCCATGCAACAATCAGCATTGATGGCCGATCGTCTATTGCAACAATGCGACACAGTGAGAAAAAGGCGGGCAGCCATGCCACCCGCCCGACCGGTAAATTCCAAACACCACTACATAACCCACATCACTACATAAACAGCAGATAGTTGAGGGTCAACGCCGTCACCAGCGCCCCCGCCATCGGCACGCAGGTGCGTTTGACCACGGTAAAGGGCGATACCTTGGCAATCCCCGCACAGGCGATCAGCACAGCCGCGATGGGGGAGACGGTACGGCCGATACTGGAAGCGAGCTGCATCGGCAGCAGCATGGTCACCGCAGGTACGCCAAACTTGGCCGCCACCGCCGGTGCCAGGGTCGAGAAGCTGAGGAACGCCGCATTGCCGGAGCCCATGATGACCGCCGCTACCATGATCAGCGCCACCATCACAAGGGTCATCAGACCGCTGCCGATACCGGCATTGCTGGCAGAGTGCAGCAGGGTGTCGATGGCACCGATGGCCTTGAGGGATTCAGCAAACAGCTCGGCACAGACGATGAGCGCCACCACGGGGCCAAACACCTTGCCCATACCGTCGAGGAAGCTCGACAGCCCGGCAAAAGCGGTACGCACCGAGCGACTACGCAGCAGCTCGCACAGCATGCCGATAAAGACCGACAGCAGCATGGCCACCTCCACGCTCATCTTGATGTCGCTCACCAGCAGCTTGGAGAAGGTCATCATCAGCACGAAGGGGATGATCGGCAGCAGGGCATACCAGGTGGGCGCCTGCACGCTCTCGGTGCCCTGTTCGTCCAGCTCGGCGTGATCGCCGCGATGGAGCGCCGGATCCCAGCCATCCTTGCGATCGCAGTGACGCTGCCAGAAGAAGTGCAGCACCATGGTCACCAGCAGCATGGGGGCCACCAGCCAGATCTGGTAGTCGACAAAATAGCTGGTCGGATCCATGCCGGATTGACCGGCGGAGAAGATGGCGTTGGTCTGGGTCGGGCCAATTTCAAACGCCTGTGAGGTGGCGATGACGCCACAGGCGGAGGCCGGGCTGATACCGAGGTTGCGCATCACTGGATACATGGTGACCATCAACAGCAGGCCAAGGCCGGTGGCGGAGGTGACGAACAGGGAGACGAATACCGCCACCAGATAACAGATGGAGAGCATCAGGTAGCTGGACTGGATGCCCGCCACCGGTTTGACCGCCACCCGCACCAGCGCCTGGGAGGCTCCGATATGAGACATATAGGTGGCAAAACCCGCCACCGCCATGATGGTGAGGCCGAGGCCCGCCGCACGGTAGGAGAAGATCCCCTTGAACACTTCGAACAGGTCGAACAGGGCGAAGCCGGTGCTCTTGTCAGCGGGGAGAATGGGGTGCAGCCCCAACCAGTAGGCCACTGCAAAAATGGCCATGCCCGCCAGCGCCAGCACCGCCTGCGGGTTGTAATCCTTGATGATGCCGTAGACCACAGCGACCAGAACGAGCAAGACGAATAAAAGTTCCAATATTCACTCCTGATAAATTTATCGAAGAGCGAAATCTAGTGATCTGACCACTGTTTGCCTTTGATCCCTATCAATAAAGGTGCCGTCACCGTGATTCATTAGCATAATATGTCGGCCATGTAACAATTTTTCGTTATTTCAACTACCGAAAAACCTTTATCACCCCATATCCGGGAATTGTGTGACGCGACTCCCCTCTTTTTTGCGTTGGATCAACATCTGACGGCGCCGAAGTGGCGAAGATGCGCTTCGACATATAGCGACCATTTCGCGCCGGAGAGAGTTATGACAAGCCAAGCCACCGCAGGTGCTTCGACCTGCGACTACAAGCTGTGGGACATCCTCGTCGAGTCTGCAAAGGAACGCACTACCATTCGTTACTCCAAACTGGCCAAGCAGGCCGGGCTGGAGCAGTGCCAGGATGAACTGCGCACCCTGCTGCAACGCATCCGCATGTACTGCACCGAAAACAACCTGCCGATCCTCTCCGCCATCGTGGTGGACGACGTGGGCAAATACACTGGCCTCTCTTCCAGCCTGCCTGATGCACCCTGGGAACGGGCCCGGGTCTTTGACCATGAGTGGACCACCCTGCACTGATTGAGGTGCTTGATGATGCCAACCAAAACGCGCCCGCTGGCGCGTTTTGGCTATCTGGCGTTTGCCCTTTCTCTTTTTCTCCTGCAATAGCGGCTCTTCTCCCGCAATACCCAACCCCATCGGGCACGCCAGCCCCACTGCTTCTGACCTTGTGCTCAAAATCGCCGTTCAGGTGTGACCAGTTCCGGTAAAACCCGCGAGCCGGACCATCGGCGTTGCCATGGGATTGCCACAATGCCAGAATCGGGCCCTTGCACTGCGTTGATTCGGATTTTCGGGACGCGGCCCACGGCCAGCGCCCACAAGAGAAGGACTCCCCATGGCCATCACCCTCTATGGCATCAAGAACTGCGACACCATCAAGAAAGCCCGCAAGTGGCTGGATGAGGCCGGTATCGACTACCGCTTTCACGACCACCGCGCCGACGGCCTGAATCCGGACGATCTGGACAGCTGGCTGGCAAAACTCGGCTGGGAAGCCCTGCTCAACAGCCGCGGCACCACCTTCCGCGCCCTGCCGGATGAGGCCAAACAGGGGCTCGATACCGCCAAGGCACGCGCCCTGCTGCTGGAACATCCGGCCATGATCAAGCGCCCGCTGCTGGATCGTGACGGCGAACTGACTCTGGGTTTCAAGGCTGATCACTACCAATCCCTCTTCTCCCGTTAAGGACAACTAAGGACAACTGATGTCGGATGTCATCGCACTGGCCAAGGATCTGATCCGTCGCCCCTCCGTTACCCCCCTCGATGAAGGGTGTCAAACCCTGATGGCGGAGCGCCTCGCCAGGATCGGGTTCGTTATCGAGCCCATGGTGTTTGAGGACACCACCAACCTCTGGGCCCGCCGTGGCAGCGAGGGGCCACTGTTCTGCTTCGCCGGCCACACCGACGTGGTGCCCGCTGGGCCGCTGGACAAATGGCACACTCCGCCGTTCGAGCCGACCATCAAGGATGGCGTGCTCTATGGGCGCGGCGCCGCCGACATGAAGGGCTCGCTGGCTGCCATGGTGGTGGCGGTCGAGCGCTTCGTGGCCGAGCATCCGGATCACACCGGGTCCATCGCCTTTCTCATCACCTCCGATGAAGAGGGGCCCTTTATCAATGGCACCACCCGGGTGATCGACACCCTGGAGGCCCGCAACGAGAAGATCCGCTGGTGCATCGTCGGTGAACCCTCCTCCACTGCCGTGGTCGGAGATGTGGTGAAGAACGGCCGCCGCGGCTCCATCACAGGTGATCTGCTGGTGCGCGGGGTGCAGGGCCATGTCGCCTATCCCCATCTGGCTGACAACCCCATTCACAAAGCCGCGCCAACGCTGGCGGAACTCGCCACCACCGTGTGGGATGAGGGCAACGCCTACTTCCCCCCCACCAGCTTCCAGATCGCCAACATCTCGGCCGGCACCGGCGCCTCCAACGTCATTCCGGGCGAGCTGCAGGTCCAGTTCAACTTCCGCTTCAGTACCGAACTGACCGACATGGATATCCGTGAGCGGGTCGAAGCGCTGCTGGATAAACATGGCCTCGATTATCAGCTGAGCTGGACCCTCTCCGGCCAGCCGTTCCTCACCGACACCGGCGCGCTGCTCGATGCCGCCGTGGCGGCCATCGAGGCGGTAAACGGTCAGCGACCGGCCCTGCTCACCACCGGCGGCACCTCCGACGGGCGCTTTATCGCCCCCACCGGCGCCGAGGTGATTGAGCTTGGCCCCGTCAATGCCACCATTCACAAGGTGAACGAGTGCGTGAAGGCGGACGATCTGGATCTGCTGGCCGACATGTATCAAGGGGTGCTGGAGCGACTGCTGGCATGACGCAGGAACAACTGCTGGGGCTCGACGAGAGCCACCTTATTCTGGTGGGACGCGGCCCCCATCGGCTGACCGCCGCTACCGCGGCGGCCTTCAACGACATGCAGGTGGCGGCCGCCTATGAGGGATTCAACCTGCAGGCGGCCTCCAGCTGGCGCAGCTTCGAGCGCCAGCTCGCCATCTGGAATGGCAAGTGGCGCGGCGAACGGCCGCTGCTCGATGCCAACAGTCAGCCCATCGATGCCCTGCAACTAAGCGAGGTGGAGCGGCTGCACGCCATCCTGCGCTGGAGCGCCCTGCCCGGCACCAGCCGTCACCACTGGGGGACCGATCTCGATATCTACGACCCGGACTGCCTGCCTGCCGACACCAAACTGGCACTGGAGCCGTGGGAGTATGAAGCCGGGGGCTGGTTTGCGGATCTCAGCGAGTGGCTCAGCGACCATATGAGCGACTTCGGCTTCTTCCTCCCTTATGCCAAGCCGGTCGGGGCAGAGAGCGGGGTCGCCTACGAGCCTTGGCATATCAGCTTCTCGCTGGAGTCCAATGAGCAGCGACTCGATCCCGCGGCACTGGCGCTTTGCCTGCAACAGGCGGATATTGAAGGCAAGTCGACCATATTGGCCAACCTTGATGAAATTTTGGCCCGTTATGTCACCACCTGTCCTGACGAAAGGAAAATCCCATGAATCTCTGGCTGTGGATAGGGTTGCCGCTGCTGTTCCTGCTCGGGCTGTTTCTCAATGCCATCAAAGACATGAAACGGCTGGAGAAGCAGTTGCCCAACTACAAGGACAAGATCCGCGAAGTGAAGGATGACGAGGACGACTGAATCCCGCCCCCATCCCGTGGGGAGCGCCCTTGTGCTCCCCTCTCCCTCTGCTGTGCCGTTTCGCTTTTCCCCGCCCTCTCCTCCCTGCGCATCCTGAAATCGACGCTCCTTTGACTCCGCTTTCGTTAACCCCGTCACTGTCAGAATATGGCGCGGCCATGCTGAAAAAAGGGATGAAAAATGTAAGAAAGTGCAAATTGATGCACAAATAAGCCACACAAGGGGGGCCTAACTGCATATAATGTGCCTACTTTGCACATTACCAGGAAGGAGTTCGCCCTTGGATGCCGCTACCATCAACAGTTTCTTTTTTGTCGCTGCCCTGTTGGTGGGAGCCAGCGTACTGTTGAGCGCCCTCTCTTCCCGCCTCGGTATTCCCATTCTGGTTATCTTCCTCGCCGTCGGCATGCTGGCCGGTGAGGATGGCCCAGGTGGTATCCACTTCGCTGACTACTCCATCGCCTATCTGGTGGGCAACCTGGCGCTCGCCATCATTCTGCTCGACGGCGGCATGCGCACCCGGGTCTCCTCGTTCCGGGTGGCGCTCTGGCCTGCCTTGTCGCTGGCGACGGTCGGGGTGGCTATCACCACCGGCCTGACGGGGCTCGCCGCTGCCTGGCTGTTTGACCTCAACCTGATGCAGGGGATGCTGATCGGCGCCATCGTCGGCTCCACCGATGCGGCGGCGGTCTTCTCCCTGCTTGGCGGGCGCAGCCTCAACGAGCGGGTGAGCGCGACGCTGGAGATAGAGTCAGGCAGCAACGACCCCATGGCGGTGTTTCTCACCGTCACCCTCATCGAGGTGCTCGCCACCGCCCAGCAAGGGCTGGATGGGGGCTTCCTGCTGCTGCAACTGGTCAAGCAGTTCGGTCTTGGCGCCGGGATCGGCCTTGGCGGCGGCTGGCTGCTGTGGCGCCTCATCAACACAGCCCGTCTGGCGCCGGGGCTCTATCCGCTGCTCACCGTCAGCGGTGGCCTGCTGATCTTCGCCCTCACCACTGCGGTCGGTGGCAGCGGCATTCTCGCCATCTATCTCACCGGTCTGTTGCTCGGCAACCTCGCCCTGCGCAGTCGCAGCACCACATTGTCGGTGCTGGATGGCCTGACCTGGCTCAGCCAGATCGGCATGTTTCTGGTGCTGGGGCTGCTCGCCTCCCCCCACAAGCTGCTGCCCATCGCCCTGCCCGCGCTGGCGCTGGCGATGTGGATGATCCTGTTTGCCCGCCCGGTGTCGGTCTGGATCGGGCTGCTGCCGTTCAAGAACTTCGCCCCCCGCGAGCGCTGGTTTATCTCCTGGGTTGGCCTGCGCGGCGCCGTGCCCATCATTCTGGCGGTCTTCCCCATGATGGCGGGACTGCCCAACGCCCAGCTCTACTTCAACGTCGCCTTCTTCGTGGTGCTGGTTTCGCTGATTTTGCAGGGCAGCTCGCTGCCGCTGGCATCAAAACTGGCGCGGGTGGAGGTACCGGCACCGCCGTCGCCCATCAACCGCTCCGGGCTCGAGATCGATCTCGACAGCCAGTGGGAGACCTTCGTCTACCAGCTGGGGGAGGAGAAGTGGTGCATCGGCTCGCCACTGCGGGATCTGCAGATGCCCGCCGGCACCCGGATCTGCGCCCTGTTTCGTGGCCGCGAGCTGCTCCACCCCTCGGGCAGTACCTGTCTGCAGGCGGACGATATCCTTTGCGTCATCGGTCACGAACGTGACCTCCCCGCCCTCGGCCAGCTGTTCAGTCAAGCGCCGGAGCAGGATCTCGGCCCCCGCTTCTTCGGTGACTTCCTGCTGGAAGCGACGGCACGGCTGGTGGATCTCGCCCCTCTCTATGGGCTGGATGTGAGCGAGGTGGCGGATCAGACACTGGGCGATTTTATTGCCAACCAGTTGGGCGATAATCTGGTGGTCGGTGACCACATCGAATGGCAGGGCCTGATCTGGACCGTGGCCGAAATGGACGAGAGCGTACCAAGCAAGATCGGGGTGCGCTTTCAGGAAGAGGACCCGGTCTGACCGACCGTCCCGTATCAAGTCCCCAGCAAGAAGGGAGAGAGTTATGCCATATCAAAGTTTGCTGTCCGGCCCCCTGCCCCCCGCTGCCAATCTGGGGGTCATTGAAGGCTTTTTTGGCAAGGGATGGAGCTGGCAGGCCCGCGCCCGCTACGCCCAGTGGCTGCCACGCCACGGTTACGGTTTCTATATCTATGCACCAAAAGAGGATGGCTATCTGCGCAAGCATTGGGCCCTCCCCTGGCCCGAGCAGCAACTGGCCGATCTCGCCGAGCTGGCGCGCCAGTGCCGCGCCAACGGGCTCGCCTTCGGGGTGGGCTTGAGCCCCATGGGGGCTCATCACGACTACGATCGCAAACGCTCGGCGCTGCTTGAGAAAGTGCGCCTCATCGACGAGATGCTCCAGCCCGATATTCTGGCGGTGCTGTTTGACGATATGAAGGGGGATACCCCGGACCTGGCCCGTCACCAGCTCACCATCGCCCACGATATCGCGGCCCACAGCAAGGCAAGCCGCCTCATCTTCTGCCCCAGCTACTACTCGACCGATCCGGTGCTGGAGAAGGTGTTTGGCGCCATGCCTCCCCGCTATCTGGAGGAGCTTGGCGAGCAGCTCGATCGCCGTTTCGAGATCTTCTGGACCGGCCCCAAGGTCTGCTCCAGCGAATATCCGGCCAGTCACCTCAAGCAGGTGAACGAACTGCTCGGCCGCAAGCCCTTCCTGTGGGACAACTACCCGGTTAACGATGGCAGCAAGGCGAGCAGCTACCTGCACCTGCGCGCCTTCGAGAACCGCCCCGCCGAGCTGGCGGAGCTGGTCTCTGGCCACGCGGTCAACCCGATGAAACAGGCGGCGCTGTCGGCCCTGCCCCTCGCTACCCTGCCGATGAGCTACCGACTCGGCAAGCAGTACGACCCCGACAAGGCGCTGCATGCCGCCCTCAACGCCACCTGCGGCCCGCAGATCTCGGCGATGATCGAGGCCGACCTGCCGCTGTTTCAGGATCTGGGGCTGGCACAGCTCACCTCCGAGCAGATTGCCGCTCTCAAGGCGCGCTATCTGCCGTTTCGCGACCAATCCTGCGTCGACGAAATCGTGCGCTGGCTGGACGGGGAGTATGTGTTCGATCCCGACTGCCTGACCGATTAAACCGCCCCTGCGGGGCAGAAAGGAGGTTGTATGGATGCACACCTGCTTTACCAGAATCTGGCGGTGATCGCCGCCTTCTTGCTGATCTACAGCCTGATCGCGGGGCGCTTCGAGTCAAAACTGGTCAACGGCCCCCTGCTCTTTCTGCTGACCGGCTGGTTGCTGGGGCCGGGAGGGCTTGAGCTGCTCTCCCTCTCTATCGACAGCGCCGGCATCAAGCTGCTGGCCGAGCTGACGCTGGTTATCGTGCTGTTCAACGATGCCGCCAACACCAACTGGCAGGTGCTGCTGGCCAACCGCCAGCTGCCCATCCGCCTGCTGCTGATTGGCCTGCCCCTCACCCTGCTTTGTGGCGCCCTGTTTGGCCACTGGATTTTCCCCGACCTACCACTGCTGGAGATGGCGATCCTCTCCACCATTCTTGCCCCCACCGATGCGGCGCTCGGCAAGGCGGTGGTCAGTAACCCCGCGGTGCCTGCACCGGTGCGTGAAGGGCTCAATCAGGAGAGCGGCCTCAACGACGGCATCTGCGTGCCTGTGCTGCTTCTGCTGCTGGCCCTTATCGCCCCCACAGAGCAGCACGCAGGCACCGCCACCCTGGCTATCACCCTGATGCTGGAGGAGATCAGCATTGGCCTGCTGGTCGCCTTCGTGCTGACCAGTCTCACCATCCGGCTGCTGAAGATCTCCTATCTCAATGGCTGGCAACTGCCACTCTGGCGTCAGCTCACCATGCCGGGGCTGGCCCTGCTCTGCTTTGCGCTGGCCCAGACGCTGGGTGGCAGCGGCTTTATCGCCGCCTTTGTCGGTGGCCTCTTTATCGGCCACCGCCTCGGCGAGCACAAGCACGCCTATATGGACAGCTGCGAAGGCTACGGCGACCTGCTCTCCGTGGTGATCTGGATGGTGTTTGGCGCGACCCTTATGCCCATTCTGCCGGAGCTGCTGCACTGGCAATACTGGCTCTATGCCATTGCCAGCCTCACCCTGCTGCGGATAGTGCCGGTTTGGCTGAGCCTCATCGGCACCGGCCTCAAGCCCGAGCTCAAGCTCTTTATCGGCTGGTTCGGGCCGCGGGGCCTTGCCAGCATCGTCTTTGCGGTGATGGTGCTGCAAAACGAGCCCTCCCTGATTGGCCAGCGCCCCATCATCGCCACCGTGCTCTGCACTATCATATTGAGCGTCATCCTGCACGGCCTCACCGCCAACCCCTGGGTCGAGCGTTTCAAGCCTCGCTGAGCCACCCGGCGCCCATAAAAAATGCCACCGATCGGTGGCATTTTTCTTTTGTGGCGAAGGTCACTGACAGCTCTTACCCGAGCGCCAGCCAGACTCCCACCCCCAGCATCAGAGTACCGGCGATGCGGTTCATCAGGGTGATGTTGCCGCTCTTGGCGAGGAAGTGGCGCAAAGTGCGGCCACCGCTGGCGTAGAGCAACAGGCAGGAGAACTCGATGACCAGGATCAGCGCCACCAGCGCGCTGATCTGCGGCGCCATCGGCTTGTCGGCAGAGATAAAGGGGGGCAGCAAGGAGATCATGAAGGCCCACCCTTTGGGGTTGGCGATAGCGGTGACGAAACCCTGCACCGCCAGACCCATGGCGCTGGTCTGTTGACCGGCCGAGAGATCCGCCGGAATGGCCATCTTCCCCTTGGCCTGCCACATCTGGATGCCGAGCCACACCAGATAGGCGCCCCCCACATATTTGAAGGCGGCGAAGATCCCCGGATAGTTGAGCATGATGGCTGCCACCCCGATCACCGACAGCACCGATACCAGCCCGACGCCGATCAGCTCCCCCCACATCATGTGCAGGGTACGGCGCACCCCCAGGCTCATCCCCAGGGTCATCGACAGGGTCATGCACATGCCGGGGGTCACCGAAACAAAGAAAAAGGTCGGGATAAACAGAGCCAGAATGGCCGGATCGATCCAGCTGGACACAACACACCTCCATATGACGAGAGCGGGAAATCACGAAAACGGGACAGGATTGACACAACCCAGCCAGTTGTACCACATATTCAGGGGATAAAGCGCTCAATCATGCCTAAATGGCTCCTTTCTCACAAGAAAAAACCTTTTCTTCAGCACATTTCAGCAATAAAAGCCTGTGACAGCTCCTGACGTGCATGTGTAATATGTCGGCTCCTCCAATTCCGGATTAGAGCCATTTATGTCATTGAATAATCTATCAATACGTGTCCAGGTCTTGATACCTTTGCTGCTGGCCAGCCTGCTGATGATGGTGATGATCACCATCAGCAAGCAGGGTCTGGATGAAGCCATCAATGACATAGATGAGACGACCCAGAGCGTGGTCCAAAACAAGGACGATATTGCCAAACTGATCCACGCCACCTACCGGCTGCGCACCAGCGCCATCTATGGCCTCTACGATGCCAAGCTGTTTGCCGCTCTGCCCGCAAACCTCAACAGCGCCGAGCAGGAGATCAACGCCATCCTCGGCCGTCTGGTGCTCCCCGGTGCCGAGCAGGATAACCGTCAGGTCGCTGCCGCCCTGCAGGCCTATCTCAGCCATACCCGCAGCAACATGCTGCCGCTGCTGGCGCAAAAACATCAGGGTGGCGGCGATCCGGTCGCCTACGAGGCGGCCCGCCTCCATTTCCGCGAGCTGGGTGAACAGCTGATCAAACAGATCGACAGCATGTCGGCCCACATCAACCAGCTGATCCAGCAAGAGCTGGCCGAAGAGCAGGCCCACTACGACGCCACCCTGCTGCGTACCCTGCTGCTCACCGCCGGTACCCTGCTGGCGGCGCTGATCTGTGGCTGGGTCCTCTCCGGGCGCATCGTCAGCCCCATCAGTCAGCTACAAGAGGTGATGCACGCCGTGGCGCAAGGGCGCTTCAACGTGCGCGCCAAAGCGGAAGGCAACAACGAGCTGACCCGTCTGGCCAAAGATATCAACCTCACTCTGGGGCAACTTGGTAGCACCATCGAGAACCTGACCGGGATCAGCAACAGCGTCGCCTCCGCCGCCACCGAGCTGGCCGCCGTGATGACCCAGTCCGAGGCCAATGCAAAGCAGCAGCACAGCGAGATCGAACAGGTCGCCTCCGCCGTGACCGAACTCTCCAGCACCGCTGACAATGTCAACCACAATGCCGCCATCGCCGACGAGCTGGCGCGGGATGCCAATGGCCGGGTCGAACAGGGGCTCGCTCTCTTTACCGAAAGCATCGCCGCCAACAGCCGGATGGCAGGCAGTCTGGAAGATGCCGCCGCCATCGTGGCTCAGCTCAAATCCCAGTCCGAGCAGATCGGCAAGGTAATTGAAGTGATTCAGGGGATCTCCGAGCAGACCAACCTGCTGGCGCTCAATGCCGCCATCGAAGCGGCCCGTGCCGGTGAAACGGGGCGTGGTTTTGCGGTGGTGGCCGACGAGGTGAGAATGCTGGCAGCCCGTACCCAGGACTCCACCAAGGAGATCCAGGCCATCATCGAGCGGCTGCAGAGCCAGTCCCAATCCGCCAACAACGGCGTACAGGAGACTCTGGAGATCCTCAGCCATAACCAGCGCTTGTCCGCTCAGGTGCAGGATCTGCTAAGCGGCATTACCGGTGCCGTGCGCCAGATCAACGACGCCAACGCCCAGGTGGCCACCGCCGCCGAGGAGCAGTCCTGCGTTACCGCCGACATCAACCGCAACATCACCAATATTCACGAGATCGTGAGCCAGAGCTCCGCCGGCATCAGCCAGAGCGCCAGTGCCAGCAACGAGCTCTCCCAGCTCGCCGAGCAGCAACGCAAGCAGCTGGCCCAATTCCAGCTGTAAGCGCACAAAGTGAACCAGACAAAAAGGCCCGCAAGGGCCTTTCTTGTTGATGGAGCAATGGCTTTGTCTCTGTTTTAAACGCCATTTTTTGGCTTGTGGCGCCATAAGGGGCTGGGCTGCCCTGTCAAATATCGGTATGGTAGAGGCACGTTACTCCCCCTCACGTGAGCACACCATGAGCCTGAGATTCAAGAAACCCGCTTTTATCGCCCTGGGGCTCATCGCCCTCATTTCCGCCGCCTGGCTCGACTACTACCTGCCGGAGCACACCATCGCCACCATCACCGGGGTCGAGGTGAAGCGTACCGACAAGGATGGCCCCATCAGCCAGAAAAACCCGGCTGACGGCCCCACCACCGACGTCTATTACATCTACACCGAGCGCCCCGGCGAGAAGATCCGGGTGTTTCGCAATGAAGATACCGAGTGGGGCTGGCCCTTCTACTTCAAGTTCAACGCCGCCGACGTGCAGGCCAAGGCCAAGTCGATGGAGTTTGAAAAGCGTCTGGCCATCATTACTTCCTACGGCTGGCGCATCAACATGTTCTCCATGTTCCCCAACGTCACCAAGATTGAGAGTACCGAGCCTGATGCTTCCACCTGGAGCTTCTTCCGCTGGTTCTGGTTCGGCCTCTGGGCACTGGTGATGGGCAAGGCAGCCATCGCAACCTGGCGCTACTTCGATCGTCTTGAGGACGAGCTATGAGCGAGCCGAGCAAGACCCGCACCAGCTTCTACCGGCGGCTCTACGTGGCCTGGCTGATCAGCCAGGGCACAGATACGGTGCCCGCCATCATGGAGGCAACCGGCATGCCGCGCCGCACCGCGCAAGATACCCTGAGCGCGCTAGCCGAACTCGATATCAGCTGCGCCTTCGAGCAGACCGAGGGGGCTCGCCACCTGCAGGGACACTACCGCATCAGAGACTGGGGTCCCATCAATCCGGCGTGGATCAAGGCTCAACTGCCGCTTATCAAAGAGACGTTGAGCTATCCCTGATCAGAGCGCTAAGCAACAATAAAAAAGAGGGGCCAGCCGACAAGGCTGGCCCCTCTTTTTTCAGGCCGATGGCATGACAGGTGCCCTACTCGGGCATGGCCGAATCCTCAAGCTCCTCGTCAGACTCGCCGCGGGTGCAGTCGATGATGGAGCGCTTGGGGTTATTGGGATCGCGCAAAAGCAGAGGGGCAGAGCCCTCGTTGTGCTTCTGCTCGTCGCTAAACTCGCTGCCGTAGGCGTTGTGGGTCAGCCGGCGGGCGTTGGCGATGGGGGTATCGACAAAGAGGGCGTGCACTTCGAAGCTGGAGGCAGGCACGATAAAACCGACCACCGGCAAGCCGTGCAGCTCCTCGTGCACCTTGTACCAGGCAAAGCCGTCGCTCACCTTGTAGGGGGTGTAGTTGTTGAGCTGCAGGTTGGCTGGCCGTCCCGTCTCACCGTCGATATAGAGATCGTTAAAATCACAGGTCGCCAGCCCCTGCCACATCCGCTCGAATGGCGTCGCGCAGCCTGTCAGTTGCAACCCGGCCAGCAGCGCCAACCCTGTCTTCCACATTCCCTGCCCCTTCTTGCAAAAAGTGAATCGGCCCTCAGCCAAAGGCCCGCAGCCGCTCGACCAGCAGATCAATAAAACCTGCCCGATCCAGCCCCAGCAACACCAGCGCATTGGCTGGTTTGCCGGAGAGACCATAGCGGTCCACCACCGTCATCCCCACGGTATGCTCACCCCGGGTCTCGATATCCACCCGGCACTCCACGCCATGGAACAGGGCGGGATTGAGCAACCAGGCAATGGTACAGGGGTCATGCAGCGGCGCGCCAGCAAATCCCCACTTGGGGTCCCGATGGTAGATCATGAAAAAATCGAGCAGACCGGCCACACACTGGGCCACCGGATTGGTGATAGCGCGTACCCGTTCGATATCCTCGTCCATTACCTGCGCCTCGTGGGTCACATCGAGGCCGCACATGGTGATGGGGATGCCCGACTTGAAGACCATATCGGCCGCTTCCGGGTCCACATAAATATTGAATTCCGCCGCTGGTGTCCAGTTGCCGGCCCCTGCGGCGCCCCCCATCAGCACGATGCGGGCGATCTTGCTCTTTAGCTCGGGGTGAGCCGCCAGCAGCAGGGCGATATTGGTGAGCGGGCCGGTCGGCACCAGAGTCACGGGCTCCAGGCTCTCGCGCAGAGATCTGGCAATCAGTTCGATCCCCGTCATCGCTTGCGGGGCAAAAGCGGGATCCGGCAGTTTGGGGCCATCGAGACCCGATTCGCCATGGACGTTGTCGGCGATGATAAGCTCGCGGGCCAGCGGTTTCGGCGCCCCGGCCGCCACCGGAATATCGTCGCGCCCCAGCAAGGTGAGGATGCGCAGGGCATTGTTGAGGGTCTTGTCCGGGGTCTGGTTGCCCGCGCTGGTGGTCACCGCCAGCACCTTCAGTTCAGGACTGGCCAGCGCCAGAATCAGGGCGATGGCGTCGTCGTGGCCGGGATCACAATCGAGAATAACGGGCAGTGCCATGGAGAGACTCCTTACAACATAAAAGGGAGCCCTACCTTAGCAAGCTCGCAGCGGCTGAACTCGGGAGGGGGTCACAAAACGGTTCCTGATTTTTTTCAATCAGTTACCTTCGCGCTGTCACAGCCGGCCAGCAGCAGGCCGCAACGAGGGGATGGTGTGGCGAGCGTATCCGCTACGCCGATTCGCGCCTTACCCGCCACTTGGGTATGATGGCCCCCCGTTTTCTGCCCGTGTGCCCTATGTCCGTTATCGTCGACACCTTTATCGCCCCGCCCTGCAAGGCCGCCATCGAGATCCTGTTCGAAGATGAGAATCTGCTGCTCATCAACAAGCCGAGCGGCCTGCTGAGCCTGTCGGGCAAGAATCCGCAAAACCTCGACTCGGTGCACTATCGCCTGGTGCAGGATTACCCCGGCTGTACCCTGGTGCATCGCCTCGACTTCGGCACTTCTGGCATCATGGTGGTGGCCAGAAACAAGGCCATCAATGCCCTGCTCTGCCAGCAATTCAGCCAGCGGGCGGTGAGCAAGGCCTACAGCGCCCTGCTCTGTGGCCATCTGATTGACGACGAAGGGCTTATCGATGCCCCCATCGCCAAGGATCCGGTCCTCTTTCCGCTGCTGAAGATCTGCGCCGCCAGCGGCAAACCCGCTCGCTCCCGCTATCAGGTAGTTGAGCGGCTGGAGCAGCAGATGCAGGGGCAGACCGTGCCTTTGACCCGGGTACGACTGCTGCCGGAGACCGGCCGCACCCATCAGCTGCGGATCCACAGCCAGCTGCTGGGCCACCCCATCCTCGGTTGCGATCTCTATGGTGGCCTGCTGCCGCCTGGCTGCGAACAGGCACCGCGGCTGATGCTGCATGCCAGCGAGCTGGATTTTGCTCATCCGGTGAGCGGCGAGCCGATGCAGATCCGCTGTGCAGCGCCTTTTTAGGGGCAATAGGTAGAGGCAGCAAGCAGAGACAACCAGCGCGAGTGCGACGGGATCAGTGAAAGGGGTGACGGAAGAGGAAAAGCGGTAAACGGCAGATAAAGATAGGGGCCGCGCTTTCGCAACGGCCCCCACCCCCCACTCTGTGTGGTGCTATCAGATCAGCTTGCGGGCAGCGCCCAGTACGATCTTGATGGCATCAGATTCGGTCTTCGCCATGGTCTCGGCGTTCGGGATCTCTTGCTGGGTACGGTTGACGATAACGCCAGCCACCATACCGGCACGCAGGCCCTGGCTGGAGCACATGGTCAGCAGGGTTGCAGATTCCATCTCATAGTTCAGCACGCCCATAGCTTGCCACTCTTTCATGGAACCCTGGAAACGGCTCACTACGCGGCCTGATACGGTGTCGTAACGCTCCTGCCCCGGGTAGAAGGTGTCAGAGGAGGCTGTCACACCGATGTGCAGCTTGGAGCCCATCTCTTTGGCGGTGTTCACCAGCGCGGTGGTGCAGTCGAAGTCGGCAACAGCCGGGAACTCCATCGGTGCAAAGTGCAGGCTGGCACCGTCGAGTCGCACGGAACCGGTGGTCACGATCACGTCACCCACGTTCAGGTGTGGCTGGATGGCACCGGTGGTGCCGATACGCAGGAAGGTGCGGATGCCCAGCTGGGCCAGCTCTTCTACCGCGATGGAGGTGGACGGGCCACCGATACCGGTAGAGCAGATGATCACGGCCTTGCCGTCCATCTCGCCGCGCCAGGTAGTGAATTCACGATGGCTGGCCAGGTGCACCGGGTTATCCAACAGCTCTGCGATACGCTTCACACGCTCGGGGTCACCGGGGACGATCGCCAGGGTGGCGCCTTGCAGATCCGCTTTCTTCAAACCCAAGTGAAATACATCAGACATAGTGGACTCCTGGTTGCCCCCTGCCAGCATGGTCAGGGCACAAGTTAAGATGATTCTTTATGATACTTTCAAGCCTTTACCCCCCTCTTCGGGGAGGCGCCAACTATGGTCGAAAGCGCTTTCCAATTCCTTGAAGCGCCTCACACTTCCACGCATTGACAGTGACAAACACTGCGCAAAACGTTTGCTAACTCAATGAAATAATTGACAAACGTTTTTCTGCAAATCGAGTCAGATGCGAGAAAGTCAAGCCTGGTTCAGCGCTTAATTAACGACTCGTGATCGACCCCGTAAAGTTGTAAACAAGATGCTTTTGTATCCCTTTCTAGATGGTAGCCTAGCTCTTAACTACCACTTAATGGCTAACTATAGGAAGTCCATCATGGCTACATTCAAGTTCTATATTCCCGCTATCAACCTGATGGGTGCCGGCTGTCTGCAAGAGGCCGCCGCCGATATCAAGGGTTACGGCTATCGCAAGGCGCTGATCGTCACCGACAAAATCCTCAACCAGATCGGTGTGGTCGCCAAGCTCACCACCCTGCTGGCTGAACATGGTATTGAAAGCGCTGTTTTCGATGAGACCAAACCCAACCCCACCACCAGCAACGTCGAAGCGGGTCTGGCGATGATCAAGGCCAACGGCTGCGACTGTGTCATCTCGCTGGGTGGCGGCTCGCCCCACGACTGCGCCAAGGGCATCGCGCTGGTCGCCGCCAACGGTGGCAGCATCAAGGATTACGAAGGGGTGGATCGCTCCGCCAAGCCGCAGTTGCCGCTTATCGCCATCAACACCACCGCCGGTACCGCCTCCGAGATGACCCGCTTCTGCATCATCACCGACGAAGCGCGCCATGTGAAAATGGCCATCATCGACAAGCACGTTACCCCGCTGATGTCGGTCAACGATCCCGAGCTGATGCTGGCCAAGCCGGCCGGCCTCACCGCCGCCACCGGTATGGATGCCCTGACCCACGCCATCGAAGCCTATGTCTCCACCATCGCCACCCCGGTGACCGATGCCAGCGCCGTGATGGCCATCGAGCTGATCGCCAAGCACCTGCGCACCGCCGTTCACCACGGCGATGATCTGCACGCCCGCGAGCAGATGGCCTATGCCCAGTTCCTGGCCGGCATGGCCTTCAACAACGCAAGCCTGGGCTATGTGCACGCCATGGCCCACCAGCTGGGCGGTTTCTATGACCTGCCCCACGGTGTCTGTAACGCCGTGCTGCTGCCCCACGTTCAGGCGTTCAACGCCCAGGTGAGCGCGGCTCGTCTGAAGGATGTCGCCCGCTACATGGGGGTGGACGTGAGTGCCATGAGCGACGAACAGGGCGCCGCCGCTGCCATTGCCGCCATCAAGCAGCTGGCGCTGGATGTGAAGATCCCGGCCGGTCTGGAGCAGCTCGGCGTCAAGGCCGATGACTTCGATACCCTGGCCAGCAACGCCCTGAAAGATGCCTGCGGCTTCACCAACCCGAAACAGGCCAGCCACGAAGAGATCGTCGCCATCTTCCGCGCGGCGATGTGACCCTGTTAACACCTTGAATAGCGAGGGGCCGATCAGGCCCCTCTTTGCATTATTTCGTCAACACGACATCGTTGATGGAGCTCGCCAACCGGGTCAGCACAGTACGAATATTGCTTTTGGTTGCTTTGAAGGCCAGGGAGCGATCACTGGCACACTGGGCCACGAAACGGGTATCCCCTTCGAACGCCACCGTGTAGATCTGGATTCCCTTGCGTTTCATCTCCCGGCATAACAGCAACTGCTTGCGATCCCGCAATGCTGCCTCGGACCCCATGTGTTCCCCATCGGAAAACAGCACCATGATCTTGCGGTTATCCTGCAACCCATATGTGCGCGGCAAAGCTGCCGCCCCCTGCCGCCAGCGTCCCTGCCACTCTGGTGAAAGCAGCCGCCAACCCCACATCACCCCCTCTGCCGTGTTGGTATTGAATGCGGCATAGAGGGTATCAAGCGCCTGACGATAGTCGGCACGGGTCGCAAGATGAGGCTGGATCGGACTGACCCCGCAATCCGGATCATCGAAGATGCCGAGCTTGTCACGGCGGTTCTCCAGATAGCGGTCCAGCGGATTATCTTTGGGCGCAAAGGCCAGCAAGGGCGTCCCATCGCCATAACGGGCAATGGGGGGAGGCTTGGTGCTGTAAAAAAGATGGGGCCTCAGTTCATCCCGCGGGGCCTGCTCCAGTTTACGGATCCAGCCGGGCGTGACCTCTGCCACCCGATCGATACCATCAACATGTTCCGGCAATCTGGCACAGAATGCCTTGCGTTGACGCCCAGGCACCTCTCGCGACAACAGATTGAGCCAACCACGCTCCTCTGCGAGCGTCCGCAACCCGAAGGGAATTTCGATGCTTTCGGGATGAAACAGCTCGGGATGATCGCCGATATTGACCAGCCCGGTGGCGGGAATGATACTGACCACCCGATCCTGATTGCGCCGCTCGCGACCAAACAGCACCTCGCCAAACTCGACAAGGCCCTGCTTGATCGCCTTCATGGGTGCACCTGACATGGAATCGGAAATATCCAGCACCAGCGCGACTTCGATCCGGCTTCGTGCACTGCTGGCACGCGCAGCCGCCGCAATCGGCATCCCCTCCTCCCCTTCATCTATCGCCGAGAGATCCATCAGAGCGGGCACTTTTCCCTGCAAGATCACTTGCGCCCCCTGCTCTCCCTGGTTCAGGCGGGGAGTAGCCACCTGCAGGTTACGCCCGCTCAGATTGGCCTGCATCAGCGCCTGGGCATCTTGCAAGGCTGTATCGCTATCTGCCGCAGAGTAGATGACTGCATCGGCAGCGGCGCTGAGCAGACTCTGGCCGTTGTAACCGCGCACCAGCTCGATGGCGACCCCGGTCAGCGCCAATACCCCGACCAGCATCAATGCGAATGCCGGAGATAAGCCGCCACGCTGTTCAGACAATAGTGGCATCAGTGGATCTCCTGAATAAAGTGGGTGGTCAACGCACGATCGCCCCACAGGCGGCGAAACATGCCCCCCCCTTCCAAATCCGGACGATAGCAAAGGGTCACCCGCATCAAGGTGCCAACCCGCAGCGGCGGCCAATTGCCCTGCCCGGCACAGCCACTTCCCTGCAACAGCGGCAACAGTTCACCACTGGCGCTGTTGTACTGCTCTATGGTCAACGCCGCTTGCCCACCATGCAGAGCCGCCAGTTGCTGCTGCACAAATCCTTGATAAAACGCCAGCTGGGAAACTGCCGCCGCATCCTGCGTGACCCCTTGCTGGGTCACTATCTGCGTCACGTTATAGGCCACATTGTGCAACCGCTGTTCAAGGCGCAGCAGTTGCAATGCCTCGTTGCCAAAACTGAGCAGGGCCAACAGCGCGGGGATAAACAACATCGCCTCGATGCTGATACTCCCTCTGTTTTGTGCGGGTCGAGAGATGGTTCTGCTCATCCTGCACCACCTGCCGGCAACCGGTCAGTCAGCAACAACAAGGTGCTCTGATAACCCAGCTGGCGATCGGCCACCAGCCAGCTCGGGGTCAGCAGCAAACGGGGGCGAAGTCTGGCGGTCACCTCCAGCACGGGATCGGCGGGTACTCGGGTGTCACTGCCAGGATCCAGCCCCCCCTCTTGTTGTCCCAACATGGCTGCAAGTGACACATGATGCCTGACAGTCACCTCCACCCCGGCCAATTCACCGTGCCCTTGCTTGAGTAACCGCTCCCGAATAGCGCCAGCCAAGGGGATCCGCCCGGCGGCCGACTCGGCCTGCAGCTCCCGCAATGCAGCGCGAAGGCCATACTCCAGGGTGCTGTATTGCAGCTGTATCCGCAGCACATCCACCACCAGCAGCAACAACGCCAGCAGCAGTGGCAAGATGATCACCAGTTCGATGCTGGCCACGCCACGCTGATGATTCACACAGACTGCCCTCTGAGTTGCGCCTTGAGCAGCCGGATATCGTGTTCCAGCTGGCTGGCACTGAGAAAGCGCGACAGGATGAGGCGAGCCTGAGGTTCATTGCCCTCGGCCAGCAGCAGCAGGGCGTAGTTCATCTCCACCTGGGGTGGCAGGCTCTGATAATGCAGCAGCGGCTCGAAGGCCTGACGAGCTGCGACCCGGTTACCCTCCATCAGCCAGCCCAATGCCAGATTGCCGCGATAGTCAGGCTCATCCGGAGCAGCGGCTACCGCCGCCTCAAACAGCGCACGCCCTTTGGCAAACGCCCCCTGCCGCAGACTGGCTACCCCCAGCCCATTGCTGAGCCGGGCCCGTGCCAGCGGTGTCAGCTTCGGCAAGGCGAGTCCTTGACGATAAGCGGTTGCGGCCTCCTCCGTACGCCCATCATCGAGCAGGAACTTGCCCAGATAATTGGCCGCCTCCGGTGCCTGCTTGCCAGCGCGGTCGAGCAGCTGTTGCAGGCCATCGCGTGCGGCCTGCTTTTTATCTTGCTGATAACGGGTTCGCGCCAGCATCAGCTGCGCCTCTTCCAGCGAGGCATCACTGCTCAAGAGCGCCAGATAGAGGCGTTCCGCCTTCTCGTACTGGGCAGAATCAAAAGCAGCCTTGGCCACCGCCATGCCATTGCTTTGACTCTGCGCCGATGCATCACCATGGCTGCTGCATCCCGCCAGCAGAAGCAGCGAGATAAAAATGAGGTAATAGCTTGATTTCATATCCGATTCCATCACCTGCTCAACGCAGGCTGTTGATCAACAAATTGAGGGTGGGGGCAATGATCAGCACCAGCATGGGCAACATGATGAGCGCCATCTGGATGAGAGTGATCTTGCCCGGCAGGGAGCCTGCCTGCTCCTCCAGTGCCAGTCGTCGCATCTGGCGCGCCTCCTGACTGATGGTGCGCATGGTCTCGGCCAATGGCGACCCGTACTGCTGAGCCATCTGCAAGGTGTTGGCGAGACGATCCAGCTCGGGCAAGCCGGTCCGCCAGGCAAGCCGTGCCAGACAGCTGGCCTGATCGCCGCGCATCTGGATCTCGGCATGAGTACGCAAGAATTGCCGGGCAAGCCCCGGCTCCAACGCCTCCAGATAGTGACCCACTCGCAGCAACGCCCGATCCAGCGCAAGCCCCGCCTCGACACTGATCACCAGCAGGTCGATGGCATCAGGCACCACCTTCTGCTGAGCCGCCTTGACCTTGCGGGCCCGCCATTGCAGCCAGCGCTCCGGCAAGCCGGCCCCTACCACATAGGCCATCAGTACCCACATCAGGGTGAATCCATCGGCTGGGGCAACCAGCAGGCGCCATGTCAGCACCATGATGGCCAACCCCAGCCCCCCCAACAGCTTGGCACCCCGTAACCGGTCAAAACCCTGGCTGGCAAAGATCCCGGCTTGTGCCAGTAACTGCTGCAAGCGTGCCTGCTCGCGGCCGCCCACCGGATAACCGCGGCCACACCACGCCAGCCACTCACGCCCCGGCACCTTTGCCGCGGCAAGAGTGGCATAACGGCGACACTGTTGTTGCCACTGTTGTTGTTGCCGGTAACCGTACCAGCCCGTCACTGCGGCAAGCGCAAGCGACAGCAGTGCCAATGCGAATAGTTGGGTAACAGCCATGACCTACCCCTGCAGACGTGTGAGCCGGCGGATAAGCCAGAGCCCCACCGCCACGCTGATTGAGACATACCCCATCACCCACTGGCCGCTGGCCGTGGTCATCAGATAGGTAAAGTGCTCCCGCCCGGTACTGAACAGCACCAGCAGGATGATGACAGGCAGAGCGGCCAATACCTTGGCAGAGTTGCGACTCTCGGCGGTGATGGTCTGGATGCTGGCCGCCAGGGTCTGACGGGCACGCAGGGTTTCGACCAGTTGTGCCAGCACGTCGGAGAGGCGACCACCGGTCTCTTGCTGCAGGCTGAGCACTATGGTCAGAAACTGGAACTCGGCCACCGTGACCCTGCTTGCCGCCTGTCGCATCACTTGCGCCACCGGTTGCCCTACCTGCAACTCGTCGTGCATCTGGGCAAACAGCCGTGACATCAAGCCGCGCTGCTGCCGTGCCACTTGCAGGAAAATATCGGCCAGCGGCGCCCCCACCCGCAGCGCCCGGATCATCCCGTCAATCACCTCGGGCAGGCCGGTGCGAAACTGCTCCAGCGCACGCTGTTGCAGCTGTTGATAGAGCAGCAGACCAAACAGCAGCGCGCCACCAACCGCCAGCAACAACGCCAGCCAAAGCGGCATGCCATTGGCGACCAGCAAGATGCAGGCAAGTGCGGCGCCTGCTGGCCCCTGCCAGCACCAGCGTGTCAGTTGTTCCTGACCCACCATGGTCACCATCTGCTGATACCACCGGGGCAAGGGACGCGCCGCCTCCCGAGACTCCGGTTGCCCGCCATAACGCTGGCTCTGTTGCAGCCAGGCTTCACGCCGACTCTGCCACTGCCAGAGCAGCAGACAGGCCGCCCCCCAGCCAAGGCAGACGAATAACAGCATACTCATGCTCCCTCCCCCCCAGCTTCATCCATGCACGCCAGCAACTCGGCTAGCAGGCCCGCCTGACGGGCCTTTTCTTGTACTCCGGCAGAGAGCTGATGGGCCATGAAGCGCCCCTGCAACTTGCCATGCAACTCGGACTCCAGCACGAAACGAAACAACGGTTGCATCCTGATCTGGCCCCCCTCCAGCGCCGTGATTTCACTGATGGCAGTGATGCGGCGCTGACCATCGCGCATCCGCTCCAGTTGCACCACCAGATCCACCGCGCTGGCGATCTGGGCCTGAATGATCTGCTCGGAGAGGCGCTCCGCCCCCATCTGCAACATGTTGGTCAGGCGCAGCAGCGCATCTTCCGGGGTGTTGGCGTGCAGGGTGCAGAGTGAACCGTCATGGCCGGTGTTCATCGCCTGCAGCATGTCGAACGCTTCAGCGCCGCGCACTTCCCCCAAGATGATCCGGTCCGGCCGCATCCGCAGCGCATTTCGCACCAGCGCCCGCACACTCACCTCCCCCTTACCTTCGGCACTCTCGTTGCGCGTCTCCAGCGGTACCCAGTGCGGCTGCTCAAGAGAGAGCTCGGCGGCATCTTCAATGGTGATGATCCGCTCGTCGTCGTTGATGTGCTTGCTCAGGGCGTTGAGCAGGGTGGTCTTGCCCGACCCCGTCCCCCCCGAGATCAACACGTTGAAACGACTGCGAGCAGCCAGACCGAGAAAGCGGGCCATGGCGTCCGACAAGGCCCCTTTCTCCACCAGATGAGCCAACGTCAGGCGGCTACTCGGGAATTTACGAATGGAGATGGAAGTGCCGCACAGGGCGATCGGCGGTGCAATGACGTTGACCCGGCTGCCATCGGCCAGACGGGCATCCACCATGGGGGTGGACTCATCCACCCGCCGTCCCACCGCATTGACGATCCGCTGCGCCACATTGAACACATGCTGACGGTCGCGAAAGCGCACCCCTGATAACACCAGCTTGCCGTGCCGCTCCACATAGACCTTGTCCGGACCATTGACCAGAATGTCCGACACCTCGGGATCATCGAGCAGGGGTTGCAGCGGCCCGACCCCCACCATCTCGTCCACCAGTTGCCGCCCCAGCAGGAGCAACTCCTGACGGTTGTAAGGGAGCATGCGGCGGCTCGAGAGCTGATCGAGGGCATTGGCGACCCGCTCCAGCAATGCATCACGGGGCAAGGTGGCGGCCACCGAGGGCTCCACCAGCTCGTAAAACGCCTCGCGCGCGGCCTCAGACATGGTCAGCAGCGCCCCTTGTACCGGCGGCTGCCGATTGCTGGCTTGTCCGAACATCAGCGCAATCCTCCCCGGCGGCGTCCCGCAGGTTGAGTGCCAACCAGCTCGGCTGCCAGCCACTTGATTGCTCGGGCCAGTTTGCTTTTTTGCTTGATTAGCGCCATACCGGCCCGCTCGGCTCGTACAAAGGCGCCGTGGTCATAAGGCAACACGGCGGCATGAGGTTGACCACAGACCCGCTCCAGCTCTGCGGTGGGCACTCGCCCCTCCTTGCCGCGGCAATGGTTGCCTACCAGCAGGTGACGTTGAGCCTGTCCCCCTTTGGGCAAGTTCCCCAGCAGTCGCAAGGCCCCCAGACTGAAATCGTGCAACCAGATCACCACATCTGCCTCTTGCAGCAAGGCGCGTAACCCATGGCTGCGCAGGTCTGGCACATCGATAATGAGGGTGCTGTAGTGCTCCGCCATCACATTGACCGCGGCCACCAGCTGCTCGGCGCCGAGCACCAGCTCAGCGCCCTCGTCATAGAAAAGGAACAACCGTGACCCGAGTTGATGAGCGGTGTGGGCCAGCAGGGTGCCATCTAACCGATCTGTCGCCTGCCACCACTGCTCGCCGGGCGGGGCATAGTCGCTGCCCAGCAAAATAGGGTGACGGCTGTGATAAAGATTGAGATCCAGCAGAGCCACCTGACGGTGATGCTGCTCTGCCAGCTCCAGTGCCAGATTGGCGCAGACGGTACTGGTGCCCACGCCACCCGCGGCCCCCACGACACAGATCACTCTCCCTTTACGCAAGGAGGTCACCAGCGGCACCCCCAGCAGACGCAGCAGACCTGCACGAAGCGCATCAGGATCCAGCGGCGCCGGGTAGTAATCATCCACCCCCACCGAGATCAACCAGCGAAACAGGGCGACATCTCCCCGCTCCCCCAGCAGCACCAGCCGCATCTGGGGTGGACAACATTCAGCAAGCGCCGCCAGATCGGCCGCCAGCGTCTGCTGATTTTCCACCTCCACCAGCAGGATATCGGGCGCACCGTGAGCCAGGCAGTGCGCTCTGGCCTCCGCCAGAGAGCCCGTCAGCTGCAGGTGCTCCACATCGCTCAATCCGGCCATCACCCGCTCGACCCCGGCACTCAAGGCGGGCTGGCGCGTCACGGCCACCAGCCGTTTGGCTTGTTCACTCATGACTTACTCCCCGGTCGTCTGCTGTTTCTTGGCCGATTTGGCCTTGCCCTGATAGAGGCGCTGTACCGCGCCGGCATCGAGGGCGCTACCACTGCCGTCATAACGGGCACCACGAGCCCAGTGCTCGCCATGGCTTTGGGCACGATATTGATTGCGCAGCACCAGACAGGAGCTGGCAGAGGCTGACGCCCCGCCTCTGGTATAACGGCAGCTATCCGGCTGCAAGGTGGCATCGAGTAGCACCTGATAGTCACCTTGCCCGGTCGGGGTGAAGATGAGCCGGGTATCGAGCGCCAGCCACTGAGCCAGCTGTTGGCGCAGCGCCTCCGGCGTTGGCGCATTGCTTGCTGGCTGCGGCCCGCTGATCTGCAGCGTGACGGTGCCCGCCTCCAGCCGATTGGCCAAGGGGGCCAGTTGCCATTGCAACTGCTGTTGCAACTGCGACGGGACAACCCGGAATTGCAACTGATCCTTGAGAGGGGCAACCGGAGGTGGGGTGGTACAAGCCAGTAACGGCAACGTCATGGCCAGCAACAACGTCTCTTTCAACATGGTCATCCTCCTCAGTAGCTGTAGCCATAGTTGCCGAACAGGCGGGTTGTCTGCGCCGCCGGCAATTGGGTTGACCCCATGTCGGTGAAGAACAGTCGCTCGAAGCGACTGGGAGCCCGGTAGTGATCCAGCGGCGTCGACAGGGAGAGGGGATCGCTGGTGGGCTGCACCAGACGGGCAGTGGCGATGATCACCAGCTCGCTCTCCTGATTTTTGAAGCTGTTGCTGCCAAAGAAGGGGGCCAGCCCGGGGATCTCTCCCAGGAAAGGCAGCGCTTCGTTATTCTGGTTGCGATGGCTGCGCACCAAACCTGCCAGCGCAAAGCTCTGGCCGTCAGCCAGCTCGATGGTGGTGGTGGTACGACGCGTCTCGATGCCAGGTACCACGACCCCGGCAATGGTGACGCTGTTCTCCCGGCTCAGGGTCGATACTTCCGGGGAGACCGTCAGGCTGATGCGATTGTTGTCCAGCAGGGTCGGCGTCAGCTCCAGCGAGATGCCGAACTTCTTGAACTCAATCTCGGGCCCGTTATCGCCGTTGCCAACCGGAAAGGGGAACTCACCGCCGGACATAAAGGTCGCCGCCTCTCCCGATTTGGCCGTCAGGTTGGGCTCGGCCAGTACATTGACCAGACTGTTTTCCACCAGCGCATCGATGATGGCGTTGATGTAGACCACATCTTTCTTGCCGCTCCAGCTGCCTCGCTCCAGCGGCTTCGGGAAACGGTTACCCGGCGAGACACCCAACTGCAGATACTCACCCATCGCGCTCCAGCGCAGCCCCAGCTGTTCACTGGTAGTACGCTGCATCTCGACGATGCGCACCGATATGTTGATTTGATCCGATCCGGCCAGTCGCAGCTGGTTGATGACATTGGCGTACTGACCGCTGCCCCCACCGGCGACTGCTGCACCTTCATCCTGATTACCCGTCGGAGGCGAAGGGGCCATCACCGTACTCTGGGCGACGGATTGCGGTTGCAGTCCCTTGGCAAAGCCTTCCACCATGCTGAGGATTTCGTGCGCCTGCAGCGGGCTGGTCACCTCTCCTGCCACTACGATGGCACCGCCCGACTCGCTAAAGGTGAGTCGACTCTGGGGGAAATGCTGACGGGCCAGCTGTTCCAGCGGTGCGAGGTCAGCGACGACGGTTACCCGATAGTGACCCAGGGTTCGGCCATCGAGTGCAGTCACCACCAGATCGGTGTGGCCCACCTTGCGGCCATAGATCAGCAATTGCTGCTCAGAGGGGCTGTGTACTCTGACCAACTCCGAATTGGCCACAAATGCATCCAGCACAGGTTCATCAAAATTGAGCAGGGTGGATTGCTCGGGAGTGAGCGTCAGGCTCTCGGCGGCTGCGGCCCAGAGCGGCAGCATGGCGAGCAATATGGCAAATGTTCGCAACATCATTTCCTTTCTGTGTTGATTAGGGTTGACGGGTTCGGTCGTTACCGTCGCCATAACTGATCTTGACCCCATGACCTGGAATGGCTCTCGGGTTCTGGCCGCGAGCGACCTGTTCAGCCCATATCAGACTCCCCTCCGGCAGCGCCATCGCAGGGCTGCCCGCCGGTGCGCTCTGTGCCGAACGCAGTACCAGAGCCAGCTCTCCCAAGCGATGTGCCAGCAACAAGCGTGCTGCCGCCCGAGGGGGCAACTCGAAGGTCACGGCGACCTGGTCGAAGTTATCCTGTGCCGCAGGATTGCCGTTGAGCGCGGCGATATCGGTCACCTGGGCGTCGATGGCCAGCAGCTTGATATCAGTCAGAATGATCTCGGCCGACTGATTGCTGGTTACCTCTGCCCCTTGGGCATTGTGTTGACGCGCATGCTTGCTGGTGAGGATCACATCCACCCGGTTACCGGGCCGGATCAGGCCGTGGCTGGCCGCCTCCCTCCCCAACGCTAGGGTCACCGCTCGCATGCCCGGCGCCATCATGGCGGAGAGATAGTGACTCTGCTCGGGACGAACCAAATCATCGGCAGAGACGATCTGGCCCGCCTCCAGCGTGCGGGTCACCAGACTCCCCTTAAGGGCCTTGGTATCGGTAAAACCAAACAGAAATAGACCCGGCAGGTTCCTCTCTTCGGCTTCGGGAAGGGCTTGCCAGCCCAGATCTTCGGGATGGATGAAAGAGCCGGCCTGCACCCGATGGGCGGCAACCAGCACTTGGGCCACCCGATCCGGCGTCAACGATTCTGCTGGCGGATCCTGTGAGGACGTACCGCTCTGCGGCGCAGGTTCAGCTGGCCACAAGGTAGCCAGCATCGCCGCCAGCACCAGCAGTGCAGCGATAAGCAAAAAGAGTTTCTTCATAAGGTGTGACTACATAAACAGAGGTGTGGTCAGAGCTGTCGCCCAGAGGATGGCAACCCCATAAGGCACAGTAGTTCGATTGGGTGAAGGGCGCAGGCGGCTATGGATAAAACACACCAGGCTGAGCAGGCCACCGGAGAACGCCATCAACAGCAATAATTCGGGCCATTGCTCGCCTGCCCCATAGAGGCAGACCGCCAGCAACTTACTGTCCCCGGCGCCACACCAGCCTCGGTGATAGGCAACCAGCCCCAACAGCAAGGTCAGTATGGCCAACACCAGTGACAGCGGATTGAACGGCAACAACCAGCCAACCCAGAGAGCCAGTACCAGCACCGCCAGATTGGGGATCCGCCGTTCGAACAGATCACTGACCAGACACCAGCAGGCCATCAGTATGGCGAGCCATTGCCCCCACGCCATCACTTGCCAGCCGCGTCCATATTCAACCCGGCAACGATAGCGGTGAACTTCTCTTTCAACGCCGTGATGAAGATCCCGTCCGAGCCAAATATGGCCAGGATCCCAGCCGCCAACCCGGCAGCCAGGATGCCGTACTCAATGGCCGTGGCACCGCTTTCATCCTTCAGGTAGTCACGAAGGTAATCCCAAACTCGCATCGTCATTTTTTGTCCCTGTTTTTTTATGCCTGAAATTAAACAACGACAAGATGATATTGAGATAACAAACGAGAATCAATATCATTATCATAAAATGAAATAATTCGCAGAGTGAATTTGCCAATTTAACGGAGTTAACAGCGAAAGCATCTGCAATTGGTTTCATTTACGCGCTAAAAGCCGGACTTGGCAGATTAATAATCTAAACAACAATAACGGAGTCGAACGTGTTCAGGACAACGAAACTACTGCTATTGCTCCTTTGCTGCGCCACATTGCTGGCATGCAAGGCAGAGCTGGGCAGCCCCGAGCAGGCGGGAAATAACGCAAGCAACAGCGGAGGAAGCGGTAGCAACCAGCAACCCACCACACCGGATAGCGGAAGTGGCAACAACCCGGGCACTGCGGGAGGTACTGCCAGCGGAGGAAGCACCAGCAGTAGCAGCGGAGGAAGCTCAGGTAGCGGCTCGGGAACAACTGCACCAGACCAATCGGGCCAACCAACAACGGAGACGACACAGCCCGCCCCACCCACTTCGCTGGATCTGGCCGGCGCACTGCCGCTGACTCACGAACAGGGTGGACAATTTGATATTCAGCTCTGTGCCGACAAGGTCTGCGTCACCCAGAGCGCTCAGGCTGATGGCAGTTTCGGCTTCAAACTGAAATTGAGCCAATGGCCACAAGACAAGGCGCTGCGCCTTGTCGCCAGCCACCGTCAGAACAGCGCGCTATCCCTCAGCAGTGAATTGCCTACGCTGACACAACTGCTCAAACAGGATCAAAACGGGGATGGCATCATCACCGAGCAAGAGAGCCCTCGTCTGCACCTCTCCCCCATGCCGCTGGCATATCAGAGCATCATGGCGGCGCTGCAAAAACAGGAGGGAAAACAGGATGTCTCTGGCCAGCTCTTCAGTAACCCTCATCTCAATCACCGTTTTGCCCGAGATTTGACCGCCTTGCTGCAGTTGACCCTGAACGGCGATATGCCGCTGCCGGCCCAGCAACTCAGTGCACTGGCAACTGCACTGGTCAGCCAGCAACAGTCCAACCCGACATCTACCCTGTTTGAACACCTGACGACACAGGCCACCAGCCAAGGCACAACATTACCTGACGACGCCGAAACCCGGCTTAACGATGCCCTCGCTGCCATGGAGAAACTGGATACCCGCACAGCGACCTACCAGCTGCTCACCACCTTCTATCCACAGCGAAAACTGACCTTGCTGGGACAATTCCCCTCTCGTCTGAGTGAAGCATCGGTATCGGTAGAGATCGGTGCCAAACCCAACCATGATGGGCTCAATGCCCACTATTTCAAACCCGAACGCCCCATTCGGCCACAACGGCTTGCGGTAATGGCCCAGAGTGGTCAGATGCAAGAGTCTCTTCCCATCAAGCTGGGCAACCAGTACAGCATCACTCTCACGCTCGCTGACCTCAACAACAGCTTCGCCAGTTGCAAACCGGGCAGCAGCGAGACCAGTGATGATCTGATGGAAGACACCCTGACCCTGGTGGTACAGGATGCCAAGAGTGAGGTGGAACTGCGCTCGGTGCTCGGCTCTTTCTGCGAGCTGGTCAAGCGCGATGAAAATCGCGATGGCATGCTCGGCGCCAACGAATACCCGCGCCTCAATGTGGGCTATACCACCACGGCGCAGTGGGCTCTGCTGCTCAAAACCACACTCAGTGCCGGCATGGGCTCTTTCCTGGACTGGCAAGCCTGGACCCTGGCAGAGCTGGATCAAAAACTCAAGGCACTTCCGAAGCATCAGGTTGAGCTACTGGCAGCCATGGTTGCCCTGCAGGCCGAAGGGGAGCTCTGGCAGCAACCTGTCAATCTGATCGAGGGCACTGATTTTCGCCAGCAACTGCTGAGCTGGCTGGAGATCAACATGGCCAATGAATATTCAACCGTGTCCCGCAACAATCAGATACCGGACCTGTTCAAACTGGAAACCACCATCGCCGACAATAGCGGGCTGGGTCCCCTGTTGAATGCCAATCCAGACAAGAACATCTCCCACATCATCAAGGCGGCGACCGGTCTGATCCGCAACTCGGAAAGCGATGCTCTTCTCTATCCCGGAACCAGCACAGCGGGTAGCTGGCTCACCCCCTACCCCAACAGCCCCATATCCCCTGTCTGTCAGCGCGAGGTGTTGTCAGATCAAGTGATCGGCCTGGCTATTCTGGGTCAGGGCCGTGATCAGGATGGCAGCCACTGGGTCACCCTCGGCTGGCAACCCCAGGAGGGAGTGAGTCAGTATCGAATTGGCTGGGGGAAAACCCCGTTTGAACATATTGAAAACGCCGAACAGCAAAACATCAGCCAGCAGACTCGCATCACCCTCAAGGGTCTCCCTCACTATCAGGACTACCAGATAAGAGTGATGAGCGAGGGTGGCACCATCAGTGCCCCACTGACCTACCGAGCCGGGCAGTTGCATGTGGCCGATACCCGTATCACTCACAGCATGGGGTTGGATGATGGCAAGCGTGGTCGGGACCTGGATAGCCGCTGCGATCCCTTGAGTGGACAAGCGGTCAACAGCAATCTGGATGGGGTGCTCGGTGCTCGCTACATCAAGCTGGACAACCGGGGAGAACCCCTGCCACGCCAAGATCTCTCCTACAAACAGATGCCGTTTGCCTGCGTGGCCGACGCCCTGAGCGGGCTGGTATGGGAGACCAAGGTACAACACAAGGATGGCGAATCTTCCCTGCACGATGACAAGAGCCTGTTTGCCTATGACGATATCCAGAGCAACAACGCCTTCAACGGCAGCTGCTATGACCCGCAAAGTGGCACTCTGGCCAGTGACCGCAGCCGCTGCAATCTGAAACGCCAGATAAGCCAGGTCAACCAGAGCAAGCTGTGTGGCCTCTCCAACTGGCGCGCCCCCAGCCAGCAGGAGTTCTACGGCATCATGACCCTGACCCGGGATAATCCCATTGCCCTCGATACCCGCTACTTCCCGCTCTATTCAGGTTTGCAATACACCCGTGGGAAATGGCAAGAGCTGGAGGGGATTTCCCACGGCTTCTGGACCTCGGATGTGATGCCGGTCAGTCGTACCAACAGCACTTGGGCAAAAGATGATGGCGGGCTTGATGCATATGAGGTTCGGCCGGATAAGTATCTACGCGGCAGCGTCGCCCGCCAGTATCAACCTCACCACGTCATGCTGGTGAGCGATGGCTTCAAGGTCACAGGAGAATAAAATGCACCACTCTCTCTTCCCCTTATTACTTGCTGCCGCCCTGTTGCCGGCAGCAAGCCAGGCCCGTGAATGCCTGCCTGGCTATCAGGACGATGGTACCCGTTTCGTTAGCGAACTGATCGACACGGCCGAAGGCAAGATGCAGGTGGTCAATGACAGAGCTACCGGTCTGCAGTGGATCTACTGCCCCTACGGTCAACAAGTCAGTGATAATGGCTCTGGCTGCGAGGGCATGCCCGAGGTGATCAACAGCAGAGCAAGCCAGAGCGACAACCCCTTGATGACCATCATCGTGCAGGCCAACGACCGGCTTGACACGCCCACACACCCTTGGCGGGCCCCAGACATCAAGGAGCTGTTTACCCTCTACAACCCTCAGTGCCAACCTGCTACCTACAGCGCAGTGGGCTTTCCTGAACCTCAATTGGCCGCGGACACTGAAACCCTCAAACAGCGTGCGTGTGAAGCCAGATATGACCCGGTGACCCATGAATATCTTGAGCCGACTGAAGAGCAGACACAGGCTTGCAACAAGCTCACCGGGCAAAGCAATGCCTTAACCATGCTCCAGTTTATTTCGGACAGCTCCTCCGGGGATGGATACAACTACCTGCAGTTCGAACCATCACATGAAGTGTTTCATGACGACGGTTACAGTGCACCTATGCTTAGGCTCGTCAGGCCAATCCCGAACCACAGTGAATGATGCTGTGCTGGCCAAAGGGAGGTAACTCCCTTTGGCAATTTTTGCCTTGGCTTTTTACTTCCGCCAAGGGAGTAGGTATGATTCGGCCAGCGTAAAAAGACTTGAATGGATGATCTGAACTCGATATGCGGATGAAACACCTGATTGCCGCGGCTTTGACCGCCCTCACCCTCTCCGGTTGCAGCCTGGTCTATCGTATCGATATTCCCCAGGGCAACTATGTGGAACAAAAACAGGTCGACAAACTGCGCCAGGGGATGACCCGCGAGCAGGTCAGCTATGTACTGGGGACCCCCATGCTGCGCGACGGCTTTGACCCCAACACCTGGTACTACCTCTATGAATTCCAGCCGGGCCACGGCGACAAGGAGCGCAAAGAGCTCACCGTCACCTTCGCCAACGACAGGCTGACCACAGTGATGGGTGACTTCCCGCTGCCAGCAGCCTTCAATACCCCGCTCTGATATCCCACAAAACCGGCCTCGCGCCGGTTTTGTTTTATCCAGCCCCGCGTAATTCATCCTGCCCGACAACACTGAGTCATTTATCCCCATTGCAGCTGCCCGCAAATTGCCTGATGCTGATGAGCAGCCACCATGGCATCAACACCATCGAATGACACAGGGAGAATCCCCATGAGCCGGATCCTGATTGCCGGAGCCAGCGGCCTGATCGGTCGCGAACTGGTGCAGCAACTGCCTGCCGAACATGAACTGACCCTGCTCTGTCGCAAGCCGGGCAAGGAGGCACACCACTGGCTGCCGGTCAATTTTGATGATCTGGCCAGCGTCACCCTCTCCCGCCCGGTGGATATCGCCTTCTGTGCCCTCGGTACCACCCGCAAAGAAGCGGGCTCTGCCGAGGCGTTTCGTCGGGTCGATCTCGACTATGTCATCGCCTTTGCCGAGCTGGCCTGTCGCCACGGTTGTCAGCGGCTGATCGTGGTCTCGAGCATGGGAGCCAACACAAGTTCCCCGGCTCTCTATCCGCGTACCAAGGGGGAGATGGAGCAGGCCCTGCTGGCCCAATCCTGGCCACGGCTCGCCATCGTGCGTCCCGCCATGCTGCTGGGGGATCGCCAGCCACCGCGCCTCTCCGAGCAGATCTTTCAGACCATCTACCCGCTGTTTCGGCCGCTGCTGGTGGGCAAGCTCGCCCGCTGGCGCGCCATCGAGGCCCGTCAGGTGGCCCACGCCATGATCGCCCTCTCGAAACTGCCCGCCGGGTGCGAGATTGTCGAGAATGAGCAACTGCTGGCCCTCTGAGCCCGGCCTTTTCCACCGCTTTCGCATACCGTCGTGAAAACAGAAGGGCAAGCCAACCGGCTTGCCCTTTGTTTATCTGTTGGCGAGGTACCCTGACCGCCTCTTGCCATCACCGGCTGCGCTCGGCAGTCAGGGCAACCGCCATCAACCGCGAATATGGTCGATAAAGGTGTCGATCTGCTCGCGAGTGCAGGCCGGATTCATAAAGACAGCCTTCTCCCCGGCGATGTAGGAGTACTTGCCGCGAGCGTCATAGTCGGAGTGGGCCACCGCCTCCACCCAGTTGGTGTAGAGCCCCACCTTGCCGCGCCCCTTGAACAGGCTGCGGTGATAGTCGGTGTTACGCTGCAGCCGCGCCTTGTAGGCAGGGTCGCTGGAGCGGGCCAGCTCGAAGGCGAATTCGGCTTCCGGATCGCTCACCCACTCGGGGTTGTAGATCTTGAAGCCGACGCTCGGCCCCTGATTCTCCTGCGCCACCAGCTTGACGTTGCCAAGCTGACTCAGGCGATAGCGGAAGTAGTTGGCATTTTGCAGGCAGTGGGCCAGCACGGTGCGATACCCCTCGACCCCCATGTAGTTGAGCGCCGCATAGGCACCGAACAGACCGCTCGCGCCGCGGGAGCACTCGATGGTGGATTGCAGGTGGGTCTGGCCCTGAATGTCCCGCTCGAAGTAGGAGAAGTTCTCGGGGTCATTCTCCATCGCCTTGAGGTCATCCTGCTCTTTAATCATCACCAGACTGGAGGTGTAGGGTACATAGCCCCACTTCTGGAAGTCGACGGTGAAGGAGTCGGCATATTTGAGCTCGGCAAAGCGCGCCACGTTGCGCTCGATCCCTGCCAGAGTCGCACTGTTGATGGCGAGCGGGTTGGCGGCAAAGTCGTAACCCAAGAAGAAGATCATCGACCAGCCGATGGCTGCGTCGACGTGGATATGGGGCTTGACCGCCACCTCGAACTGCTCGCAGAGGCGATTGCGCAGCTCGAACACGGGTTTCACCTGATCCACCCCGAAGGTGTCGGTGGTGCCCATGGTGAGCATGATGGTGGGCACCACGTGTTTCAGGGCAAAACAGGCAGTCAGGGTGCGCTCGAGGTGGTCGAGATCGATGTCGTTGTTCTCACCGACCTGAATGCGGATGGTCTTGTTCTCGATATCGACCCCAAGCAGGGAGAGGTTGGTGATGTTGGAGTAGTGACCGCCCTGGGAGTTGATGATGCGGTAATCCTGATAGTGGCCGAGCCCCTTGTGCTTGGCTTCTGGCAGGCTTTTGCGAATGCCGAGCAGGTAGCCGTAGAGGTTACAGAAGGTCCCCCCCTGGGTGAAGATGCCGGTGGCGCACTCGGGGTCATAACCCGCCAGCAGCGCAATCTGGCGCACCACCTTCTTCTCCAGCTCCTCGGCCACTCCGGCATATTCGGAGTAGACCAGATTGGGGTTGGCCAGAATACCCATCTGGGCGCCATAGATAGCGGGATCCGCCGACATGGTGATGACGTTCTCGACGCTGGAGGGGTTCTCCCAATCCTTCGACAGGGCGGCGGCAAACAGCAGCTCGGCCATGGGCTCACCCGGGGTGCGCATGGTGGCGGGCACCGGCATGGTCTCGCAGAGATCGGCCAGGCGGGCACGGCCATCAGGCCAAGCATTCAAACGGGCATCCGGCGCCAGACCACGGGCCCGAAATTCATTGAGGGTGGCAAATCCGGGTTCGCGAAAAACGGGCCAGAGATCGGGATTGCGCGAGAAAAAGTTGGCTTTGACGGTGGCGAAACGGGCGGAGAAATCGGGGTGAACGGCATTGACGCTTTCGTCTTGAAGATAAACTAAGTCACTCATTTTTATACCATTAGTACAGCAAATGTGCGGCCGTTATACCCCTGTGTCAGCGGGGCCAACAGTGACAATATCTAATGGCCTACCCTACTTTTTGTTATGTATCAGCCATGACAAGGGCTGGCAAAAAGGCGTCTTTGAGGCGCCTCTTTATATTTCGTGATCTTTCTCCCATCCTGGCTGATAGCGCCCTCACTACCGGACCGCCATCAGCGCTCCCCTCAACGCAGAGAGGCCAACAGCCAATCGGCAAACTCCCCCAGCTCGCCCTGATGTTGCGGAAAGGCCGCCAGCCAGGGCTGCAGGCGCGCGGCAACAGCGTCCGGTCGATAGCCACAACCCGCCAGTTCGGCCGCCAGCCGATCAAACGGGGCCGGCTCCAGAGTATCGCTAAAGAGCTGCGCCTGGGTGATGACCCCTTTCTCCACATCAAAGTGCAGCTCCACCCCGCCCCAGCTGAACCGCTCCTCCAGCAGATGGGTGAAGGCGGGCGCGTGGCCATAGTTCCACTCCCAACTGCGCTGGCGAGCGAAGGTCTCGGCAAAGCCCGGCAGATCCGGCATCTGCTCCGGGGAGATATGCTCGGGCTCAACTCGCGCGCCGTAATGATGGAAAAAGGCCTCCTGCAGCGCCTCGCTCACCTGTTGATGGTCAATCCCCGGCTGCAGTTCGCACAGATTGGCCACCCGGCTGCGCACCGAGGTGATCCCCTTGGCCGCCAGCTTCTTGGGGTCGGGGTTGAGGTAGTTGGCAAGGCGGCCGAGATCGGCATCCAGCAGCAGGGTGCCGTGGTGGAACCCGCGATCCAGAGTCTCCCGATAGGCCGACCCCGATACCTTGCGCTCCCCGTCCGGGGTCGCCACCAGCAGATCGTTGCGACCGGAGGCAAACGCCTCGATCCCCAATCGCTTAAGCCCATCCAGCACGATGGCGGTGGAGACGCTCTTGTCATACTCCGGCTTGCCCGCCATGAAGGTGAAGCAGCTGTTGCCAAGGTCGTGGAACACGGCGCCGCCACCGCTGCTGCGACGCGCCAGGGTCACCCCGTCCTCTTCCATGCGGCGGGTATTGCACTCCTTCCACGGATTCTGGGCACGACCGATCACCACGGTATTGGCGTTGCGCCAGAGGAACAGCACCCGCTGGCCGGGGTCCATCTGGCGGAAGATGCACTCCTCAACGGCCAGATTGAACAGGGGATCGTGAGAGTCGGAGACAAGCAGACGCAAGCGGGACATAAAAAGACCTTATCCGGAACTGGGGACAGCATGATAACACTGACGGGGTACCATCACTGAGCCGTTGCACATTAACCGGTGCGCAGCAGCCGCGATACATTTGCGTCACACCTGACTGCCCCATAAAAGTATCTATTGATATAACGACACAGCTTGACGTGCAACCACGAAAAAAATGCAGTCAAGCCACAATGACAACGATAAAAACGGGAAAAAGTGGCTAGAATGCGACCACTTCGATAGGCCATATGACTCTCTTATTGGTCACATAACTTGCAAAAAAACGGCATGTATCCATCCCGTGTGATGAACGACACAAAAATGACTTCCCAACCCCCCTATACCCCATTGCAAACGCCTTTTCTCCCCTTGCAGGTGACACAAAATTGCTTGAATCTAGCCTAGACACCGCTCCCGAGAGAAACGTTGTATGACGGAGAACGCAGCCCCCCGCCAGCCCCTCAGCTGGTTTATGCCAATGCTGGTCGGTATGGTCATCGCGACCCTGACCTCTCCCCCCGTGCGAGCCGGCGAGCAGGTCATCGTCCAGTTGCCGTGGCAACACCAGTTCCAGTTTGCCGGTTACTATGCGGCCATCGCCAAAGGGTTTTATCGGGAGGCCGGTCTGCATGTCACCCTGCGCGAAGCGGACTCCCGCACCGATGTGGTCAGCGAGGTGATCTCGGGAAAGGCCCAGTTTGGCATCAGCGGCAGTGATCTGCTGCTGGATCGGGCTGCCGGTCGTCCGGTGGTGGTGCTCGCCGCACTGCTGCAGCACTCGCCGCTGGTTCTGCTCACGCTGGATCGGCCAGATATTCGCAACCCGGCCGACCTGGCCAACAAGCGACTGATGCTGGAGCCTGGCTCCAACGAGCTGCTGACCTACCTTTCCTACCATACCCGCAGCCGCGACTGGGTCACCCTTCCCTACAAACAGGGGATAGAGGCACTGCTGGCGGGCAAGGTGGATGCCATCAGCGCCTACAGCACTACCGAGCCCTTCTATCTGCAACAAAAAGGGATCCCCTATCGGGTCTTCAGTCCGCGCACCATCGACTTCGACTTCTACGGCGACAACCTGTTTACCTCCGAGCGGGAGCTGATCACCCGACAGGATCGGGTCTACGCCTTCCAGCAGGCCAGCCTCAAGGGGTGGCGCTATGCGATGGACCACCCCGAAGAGATGATCAACCTGATCATGGAGCAGTACCCGACCGGGGCTGGCCGTGAACAGCTGGAGTTCGAGGCGCGCGAAACCAGAGAGCTGATGCAGCCGGATCTGATCGAACCTGGCTACATGCAGCAGGAGCGCTGGCTGCAGATCGCCAAAACCTATCTGGAGGCGGGCATGCTCACGGTATTGCCCAACCTCGACCGCTTTATCTACGACCCGGCGCAGGAGCGGCTGCGCCAGCAACGGCAACTGCTCGACAAGAGCGTGGCGGTGGCCATGCTCATCACCTTTACCCTGATGACCCTGCTCGGCATCTTCTTGCACCTCTATCTGCGCCTGCGCCAGGAGGCACGGGATCGCCAGCGGCTGACCCGTGAGCTGGCCCAGAGCGAGCAGCACTATCGCTTCGTGGCGGAGAACAGCGCCGATGTGATCTGGACCATGGATGCCGCCAGCTTGCGCTTTCGCTATGTCAGCCCGGCCATCACTCCTCTAAGCGGCTACGAGGCCCCCGAGCTGTTTGCCCTGCCCCTCAAACAGCTGCTGCCCGATGCCTCAAGGCAACTGCTGCGCGAAGAGATCTCCGCCACTCTGGCCGCCTGGCAGCGGGGGGAACATGACCAGACTCGCCGGGTCATTCGCACCCAGCTGCGCCACAAGGATGGCCATCTGGTGGCGACCGAGACCATCACTACCCTCCATGGCAACCACAATGCCCAGCCGGAGGCGATCCTCGGGGTCACCCGGGATATCACCGAGCGGGCAGCGCGAGAGGAGATGATGCGCCGCCTAGCCTTCTACGACCCCCTCACCGGGCTGCCCAATCGCCGCTTGCTGCAGCAACGGCTCAAGGAGCTGATGGAGCAGGAGACGCCCCGTCCGCTGGCATTGATGTTTATCGATCTCGATCACTTCAAGCCGATCAACGACACCTTCGGCCATGAGACCGGGGATATTCTGCTCAATATGGTGGCCGAGCGGATGAGCCACTGCGTGCGCAAACAGGATCTGGTGGCACGGCTGGGGGGCGACGAGTTCGTTATCTTGCTGCCGGAGAGTGGCGACGAAGTGCTGGCGGTGGCCGACAAGCTGCACCAGCAGCTGCGCCATCCGTTCCAGCTGGAGGGGCAGGAGCTGCTTATCTCCAGCAGTATCGGGCTGGCGCTCTATCCCGAGCACGGGGAGGATGCCAAGACGCTGATGCACCACGCCGATCAGGCCATGTATCAGGCGAAGAATCGCGGCCGCGGCCGGGTCTGCCTCTTTACCGAGGGCCTTGATCCCGAGCAGGGGGCACTGCTGTGGCAACCCGGCCACGAGTGCGGTCACCCGCGCATCGATGCCGAGCATCGCCAGCTCTTCGTATTGACCAACCGGCTGCTGGAGCGGATGAAAGATCAGCACGAGGATCCGGCCCCGTTTCTGGAGAGCCTAGAGAGCCTGTTCGACATGGCTCGTCACCACTTCGCCTTTGAAGAGCAGATGCTGGCGGAGATCGACTATCAGGAACTCGTCAGCCACCGTCAGGATCACCAGCGCCTGCTCAACAAAGCAAGCCAACTGCTGCACGCTGCCAAAGCGGGGACGCTGGGCAACGACGAGTTGCTCAACTTCATCATTCAGGAGCTGGTAGTCGGCCACATGAGTCAGGCGGATCGCCGCTACTTCCCCCTGTTCAGATCTGAGCGCAGCCTGCCGGTTGCGGAGGTGGTCACCTAGTCCCCCCTGTTCAGACCCGAGTGTAACGCACCTCTTGCGAAAGGGTCGGCCTAGTCACCCCGCAGGGCAACCACTGGGTCGAGACGCACCGCCCGCAAAGCGGGGGCGACCCCGGCCAATAGGCCAACCAGGGCGCTGCAACCGAGCGCCAGCAAGAGATAGAGAGGATGGAGGGTGAGCGGCAACCCGGCCGCCAGCAACGCGAACAGCAGCTTGAGCACCCCGAGCAGGGCCAGCCCCATGGCTCCGCCCAGCAGCGCCAGCACCACGGCTTCGAGCAGGAACAACAATAGAATGCGCCGCCGTGGGCAGCCCAACGCCATCAGCAAGCCCACTTCGGGGATCCGCTCCTGCTGGGCGATGCTCATGATGCTGAAGATGCCGACCGCCCCGATCAGCAGCGAGATAATGCCGAGCCCGCCAACCGCCAGCTTGATGATGGAGAGTATCTTGTCGAGGCTGGTCAGCATGTCCTGCTGGGAGGTGAGGGTAAAATCTTCAGCGCCGTGGCGGGCGATCAGCACTCGCCTGATCTGGGCGGTGATCTCGGCCTCCGTCTGCCCGGCGCGATAGATGACGTCGATCTCCTGCAACCCCTCCTTATTGAACAGCGCCTGGGCGTGGGCGGCGGGCAGATAGATCATGTCATCCAGATCAAAGCCGAGAAATTGCCCCTTGGGCGCCAGCACCCCAGCCACCCGAAAACGGCGATCACCGGCGCGCAATAGACTCCCTGGCGCATCGCCACCGGGAAACAGCTCAGCCGCCACCTTGGCCCCCAGCACCGCATAGGCGCGGGGCATGGCACTGTCGTCCGCGGGCAGAAAACGTCCCTGCACCAGGGTGAGTCGCCAGCCGGAGAGCGCCGCAGGGCCGGTGCCCAGAATGGCGGTGCTGCGGGTCAATCCGCGGCTGCGCACCTCCCCCTGCCCCTGCACCACAGGGAGCGCCGCCTCTACCCCTGCCAATCTGGCGAGGGCATCGGCGTCTTCCAGCAGCAGGGGGCGACTGCTGGAGAGGATGCCGGGCGGGCCGCCGGCGGTTTCGGTCTTACCCGGGGTCACGGCGATCAGCCGGGTGCCAAATTGGGAGAAGCTGTCGAGCAGATAGAGCCTGAGCCCCTCGCCGATGCCGGTGAGCAGGGTCACCGAAGCGATCCCGATGGCAATGCCGAGCGCCGACAGCAGGCTGCGACTGCGCCCCGCCAGCAAGGCGCGCCAGAGCCAGAACAGCAGATCAGCGGCGCGCATCAGCCACCGCTCCACTGCCCGCTGCGCAGGCTGCTGACCGGATCTTGCCGTGCCGCCCGGGAGGCGGGCAGCCAGCTAAAAAACAGCCCGGTCAGCAGGGCCGCCGGTATGGTGCAGAAAGTAGCGAGCAGAGGGACCGCCGCCGGAAATCCGGGCCAAATCACTCCGGCGAGGCCAACCAGGGCATAGCCCAAGACCGTGCCAAACAGCGCGCCACTGCCGCTTAGCAGCAGCGCCTCCCACAAAAACAGCTGGCGGATCTGGCGACTATCGGCCCCCAGCGCCTTGAGCAGGCCGATCTCGCCGGTGCGCTGGCGGGTGCTGATCAGCGCCAGATTCATCATCATGATGCCGGAGACCAGCAGGCTGATGGCACCGATGCCAGCAACCGCCAGGGTGAGGGTCGAGAGAATGGTGGAGAAGGTGGCCAGCATGGCGTCGCGGCGCACCACGGTCACATCGAGCCCCCCGTGACGCGCTTGCATCAGCTGCTCCAGTCGCTTGACCAGCGGGGGCACCGCTTGCCCCGCCAGCGGCTGGATCAGCAGCCGAAACAGCCCCTCGGTGTTGAACAGCCGCATGGCGCTACCGACCGGGATCAGCGCGGCCTCGGCCATATCCATCCCCAGATTGCTGCTCTGGCTGGTGAAGACCCCCACCACCCGAAAGCGACGATTGTCAAAACGCAGCCACTGTCCGACCGGATCGGCCTGACCGAACAGCTCACGGGCCACCTTGGCCCCGAGCAGGACGGCCGGTCGATCTTCTGCGGCATCCCCCGGCAGCCAGCGGCCGGAGAGCAGCTCCAGCCCGTGGGTATCGCGCAGCCCGTTGCTGCTGCCAAGCAGCATGGTCTGACGCAACCGCGCCCCCTGTTTGGCCTCGGCAAAGCCCATCACCAGCGGCACCAGCCGCACGTTTGGCTGGTGCTGGCCAAGGTAGTGCATATCATCGAGGGTGATCTGCCGCAGACTGTTGCCGGTGACCGGCGGCAGCCCGCCTGTGGTCTCCTTGCGGCCCGGGAACATCACCAGCAGATCCTTGCCAAGGGAACTGAACTGGTCGGCCACATAGCGCCTCGCCCCCTCCCCCAGCGCGGTGAGCAGCAGCACCGAGGTGACGCTCAGACTCACCGCCAGGATCAAGACCAGCGCCCGTGAACGCTGACGCAACAAGGCCACGGCGGCAAAGCGGATCACATCGGGGCGCCGCATTCAGCCACCGCCGCTATCAATGTTGATGCGGCCATCGTTCATCAGGATCCGCCTGCCCGCCCGCTCACCGAGGCGCGGATCGTGGGTCACCACCACCAGCGTGATCCCCTGCTCCCGGTTGAGCCCCTCCAGCAGGGCAATCACCTCCTCCCCGGAGCGGGAGTCGAGATTGCCGGTGGGCTCGTCGGCCAGGATCAGCCGCGGCGCCATCGCCATGGCCCGGGCGATGGCCACCCGCTGACGCTGACCGCCGGAGAGTTCGGCAGGGCGGTGTCCGGCCCGGTTCTCCAGCCCCAGCTCCCCCAGCAACTGCTGGCTTCGGCGATGGCGCTCGGCGGGCGTGATCCCGCACAACATCAGCGGCAACTCGACGTTTTCACGGGCGGTGAGGCGGGAGATGAGGTGAAACGACTGGAACACGAAACCGATGCGATGGCCGCGCAGCTGGGCCAATGCGGGTTCTGACAGGGTGGCGGTGTCCTCCCCTCCCAGCCAGTAGCGCCCCTCGTCTGGCCGATCCAGCAGCCCCAACACATTGAGCAGGGTCGATTTGCCGGAGCCCGAGGGGCCCATCACCGCCAGATACTCCCCCTCGGCAACCCGCAGGGATACGCGATCGAGGGCGGCCACCTCGCTCCCCCCCAGAGTGAAACGACGGCTGACGGCATCAAGGCGAATGAGATCACTCATCCGTCTGCTCCGTGGCGGCGCTGAAAGGGCCCTCTCCGACAATCTGTCCGGGCTGGGCTGCCAGCCGATCACCGGCGGCGAGCCCCTCGGCCACTTCAATCCAGTTCCAGTTCTCCACACCCCAGCGGGGTACCACCCGCACCAACTTATCCCCTTCCAGCCGCAGCACGCTGCCATCGTCGGCCCGGCTGCTGGCCGCTACCCGCAGCACATCGGTGGCGCGGGTCACCTCGACCTCAAGATCGGCGCTGTAGCCAATAAGCAGGGGCACATCGGTGGGCAGGGCCGTGAGCGCCGCCTCCACCTCCACGGTGCGGGCCTGCTTCTCCAGCTCCTTCACATAGGGGGCGATGCGGGTGACGGTGGCGGCAAAATCGCGCCCGGGCATGGCATCGAGCAGTACCCGGGCAGACTGGCCCACCTTGAGGCGGGCGGCATCCACCTCATCGATGGGGGCTGAAACATACAGACAGTTATCATCGATAAGATCGATCACCGGAGGCATGGCCACTCCGGGCGGTGAGGGGGTCATGTATTCGCCCAACTTGCTGTTGACCTCCGCCACCACTCCGGCAAACGGCGCCAACAGGCGACGCTCGCTCAAGCGAGCCTCCACCTGGGCGACCTGCGCCTCGTCGACCCGTTCCTGCTGACGGGATGCCTGACAGACATAGCGGCGGGTATCGGCCAGATTCTGGGCCTGCTCGGCGAGGGTGCGGGAGGTGAGATTTTTGGCCAGCAAGGTGGCCAGCCGGTTGGCCTCCCGCTCGTAGTAGGCCGCCTCGCTGCAACGCTCCTCGCGCTGGGTCTTGCCAAGGGCCTGCTGGGCGCGGGCCCGGGCGAGATCGGCGTGAATATCGTCACTCCAGAGGGTCAGCAGCAGATCTCCCCGGGCTACCCGCTCCCCGGCCTTGACGGCGATCTGCTCCACCACGCCGCCACCGGGCAGACTGAGTCCGGCCCGCTGACACGACTTGATGGTGCCAGCCCGGGTGTTGACCACGGTGACCAGCACATCCCCCCGCCCGACCTCAGCCAGCCTGATCGGCGTCGGCTGCGGTTGCCACCACCATGCCAGAGCAGCAGCCGCTACCACAGCGCCACTTCCCCACCACAACCAACCTCTCTTCATCGCGCATCCTTTCGCTAGTGACTCCCGTCATGTGCGTCGGGAGAGCAGGGCATAATAGAGCAAGGGTATCACCACCAGGGTGAGCAAAGTGGAGACCAGGATCCCGAAAATCAGGCTGATGGCCAGTCCGTTGAAGATGGGATCATCGAGGATAAACAGAGCCCCGATCATCGCCGCCAGCGCCGTCAGCATGATGGGTTTGGCCCGCACCTGCGCCGCTTCGATCACCGCCTGCTCGAACGCCACTCCGGCGCTGCGCTGCTGCTCGATAAAGTCCACCAGCAGGATGCTATTGCGTACGATGATCCCGGCCAGGGCGATCATCCCGATCATCGAGGTGGCGGTAAACTGGGCTCCCAGCAGGGCGTGGCCTGGCATCACCCCTATGATGGTGAGCGGAATAGGAGCCATGATGATGAGTGGCACCAGATAGGATCGGAACTGGGCCACCACCAGCAGATAGATGAGGATCATCCCCACCCCGTAGGCGATGCCCATATCGCGGAAGGTCTCGTAGGTGATCTTCCACTCCCCGTCCCACAACAGCGCCACCTCCCCCAGCTTGTCGGGCTGCTGCACGTAATACTGGGGCAGATCGATGTCGGCACCGGCGGCAAACATGCCGTAGAGCGGGCTGTCGGTATGGCCACCCATGTCGGCCACCACCATCACCATGGGCTGCATGTTCTTGTGCATGATATAGCTGGGGGCCAGCTCATCACGGCGACTCACCAGCTCGGAGACCCGCACCAGCTGGCCGCTCTGGCTGCGCACCTTGAGGGCCAGCACACCCGCCAGATCCCGTTTGTCACCGGGAGCCAGTTCGATGCGGATCGGCACCGGATACTTGGCGCCGTGCCCCTGCAGCCAGCTGGCATCCTGATAACCCACCCCGCCATTGAGGGTGTTCACCAGATCCCCGAGATCGACCCCGAGCAGGGCCGCCTTGCTGCGATCCACCACCAGCCGCCACTTGGGCTGCGGGTCGGTCAGATAGATATCCACATCCACCAGATCCGCCGTGGCCACAAAACGGGCCTGTACAGCGCGAGCGGCCGCTTCGCGGGCGGCCTGAGTCGGGCCATAGATCTCGGCAACGATGGGGGACCAGACCGGCGGGCCGGGGGGCACCTCAACGACTTTCAGGTTGCCCCCTGCCGCACTGGCAATGGCCTGCAGCGGCTCCCGAACCGACTGGGCAATCTGGTGACTGCTGCGATCCCGCTCATGCTTGTCTACCAGATTGACCTGAATATCCCCCACGTTGGCGCCGCTGCGGATAAAGTAGTGGCGCACCAGGCCGTTGAAATTGATGGGGGCGGCGGTACCGGCATAGATCTGGTAATCCTTCACCTCAGGCACTTTGGCAAGCTCTCGCCCGACCGCCAGCAGGGTGCGCTCGGTCTGCTCCAGGGTCGCCCCCTCCGGCATATCGAGCACCAGCTGGAACTCCGACTTGTTGTCAAAAGGGAGCATCTTGAGCACCACCCACTGCACCACCGGCATGGCGGTGGCGGCCCCGACCAGCAGCAACACCACCAGCCAGAGTTTGCGTCTAGCGCGCTTGGCGCCATCACCGATCAGGAAAGGAGTCATCAGCCGGTGAAAGAGGCCAGCCTTGGCCTCGCCGTGGGCACCGTGCACCTCACCCTTGAGCAAATGGCTCGCCAGCCAGGGGGAGAAGATGAAGGCCACCAGCAGGGAGATAAGCATCCCCATGCTGGCATTGATGGGGATGGGGCTCATGTAAGGGCCCATCAGACCACTGACAAAGGCCATCGGCAGCAGGGCCGCAATGACGGTCAGGGTCGCCAGTATGGTCGGCCCCCCCACCTCATCCACCGCCCCCGGAATCAGATCCTTGAGCGCCCCATTGCCCAAACCGCGATGGCGGTGGATGTTCTCCACCACCACGATAGCGTCATCCACCAGAATGCCGATGGAGAAGATCAGCGCAAACAGCGACACCCGGTTGAGGGTAAAGCCCCAGGCCCAGCTGGCAAACAGGGTCAGTGCCAGGGTGATGACGATGGCCACACCCACCACCAGCGCCTCGCGCCAACCCATGCTCACCAGTACCAGCAGCACCACCGCCGTGGTGGCAAAAATCAGCTTGCCGATCAGGGTGTTGGATTTGGTCTCGGCGGTAACGCCGTAGTCCCGGGTCACCGTCACCTCGACCCCGGCAGGAATAAGCCGATTCTTGAGACTCTCGACCCGCGCCTCCACCCGCTTGGCCACATCGACCGCGTTCTGGCCCGGCTGCTTGCCGATGGCCAGGGTCACCGCCGGATAACTGGCCTGCCCCATCCCCATCCAGCTGCGCTTGGTCGGAGTCTCCTGACCCAGAGAGACCTTGGCCACCTCCCCCAGATAGACCGGCTTGCCGTCGTGCAGCCCCACCACCAGCTCTCTAGCCTCCTGCTCACTTTGCAGGAACTGCCCCAGCTGCACCTTGATCTCCCGGTTATCTTGCTCGATGGCCTGTGTCGGGCCCACCTGATTGGCGGCCGCAAGTCGCTGGCTCAGCTCACCCCAGCTGATGCCATGGGCGCTGAGGGCCGCCGGATCCGGCATCACCCGCAACACGGCACTCTGGCTGCCCAGCGTGTAAATATCACGGGTACCGGGAATGCGCTTGAGTTCGGTCTCCAGCTCATGGGCGACCCGGGTCAGCTCGGGAGCCCCAAGTTGCTTGCTCCCCTCTTTGCTCCAATCTTTGCTCCATAAGGTCAAACTGACGATGGGGACATCATCGATCCCCCGGGGTTTCACCAGCGGCTGACCGACTCCGATCCCCTGTGGCAACCAGTCGCGGTTGGAGTCGAGCTGGTTGTTGAGATCGACGATGGCCTGCTCGCGGCTCACCCCCACCTTGAACACCACCACCAGCAAGGCGCCATCGGGTTGGGAAAAAGAGTAGAGGGTATCAATGCCCTTTATCTGGGAGACCACCTGCTCGGCAGGGGTAGTGACGAGAGAGGCCACTTCAGCCGGAGTGGCTCCCGGGAAGGGAATGTAGACATCAGCGAAGGTGACATCAATCTGCGGCTCCTCCTCCTTGGGGGTCACCAGCACTGCAAACAGGCCGAGCAGCAGCCCCACCAGCGCCAGCAGCGGGGTGATAGCCGAGCCCTGAAACAGCGCAGCCAGCCGACCCGCGGGCCCCAGCCTCTCCTTGTTGCCGTTCAGCTCGCTACTCATGGGCCACCTCCTGCTGCTGCGCCCAGCCATCGGGAGCCAGCTTGTCACCGGCTTGCAGCCCGGCCAGGATCTCGCACTGCCCTTCAAAGCAATGGCCGACCCGCACCGGCGTCAGGGCCCAGCCAGCGGGTTGCTGCAGATAGACGCCGTTGAACTCCCCTTGCCGCAGCAGGGCGCGATCCGGCACTTGCAACACCTGACGTTCACCCTGTTTGAGCTGCACCTTGAGCCACATTCCGGGCAATACCCCGACGGTTTGCGGCGGCAAGTCGAGGCGCAACCTGAAGGCGTGGCTCTGGCTGTCGGCATAGTTGAAGCGGGTCAATTTGACCGGGGTAACAGACTTGCCATCGGGCAGCAGCACCTGCACATCCGCAGGCTCACGAGCCAGCGTCAGGGCGGATTGGGGCAACTCCACCTCCACCCGCAAGGTGTCGAGAGAGAAGCCGGAGAGCAGCGGGGTACCGGGGGCGACAGTCTCCCCCAACTCCACCAGCCGTTTGGTCACCACTCCGGCGTAGGGAGCCAGAATGCGGGTATAACCGTAGGCCTCGCGGGCCTGAGTGAGAGCCGCATCGGCAGCATTCACCTCGGCGCGGGCGGCGCGATCCGTCGCCTGGGCATTATCGAGCTGGGCGCGGGTGATCACCCCCTTGGCGATCAGCGCCTGAAAGCGGGCAAGCTGGCGCTCTGCCTCCACCTGCTGGGCCTGCGCCCGGGCCAGCCGTGCCTCGGCACCCGTGACGGCGGCAAACTGCTCTTTGCCGCTGATCTCCAGCAGCGGTTGCCCCGCTTGCACCTGATCGTTCACATCCACCAGCATGCGGGAGACCCGGCCGCTGGTCTGGGCCGCCACCGTCCCCTGATTGATGGCACTGACGGTGCCATCCAGCGTCAGCCAGTCGGTCACCGGCTGTGGCGCCACTGTCAACAAGGGCTCTGGCTCCCCGTCCGCGGCAAAGGCCCGGGGGGATGTCATGGCCTGCGATGTCATCACCAACAAGGTGATCCCCAGCAACCGGATCTTTTCCATCATCACTCTCCTTCCCTGGCGTAATCTGTCACTTCACGGGATCAGGCGGTATGGGACTGGCGCACCTTATCCTTCCCCCGAGCTGGCGCCTTGGCCAGCACCCTGGCCAGTCCTTTGTCAAACAGCAAGATCCCGGCCACCATGGCCGCTATAAACAACATTATCATGGGCTGCCCGCTGGAAATGAGACTCAGAGCAGGCCCCGGGCAGATACCCACCAATCCCCAGCCGATGCCAAACAGCGCAGCCCCGCCGATCAGCCTGCGCTCGAGCCGAGGAGCTGGTACGGCGGCGATGGGCTCCCCCAGCACACTCTGGCGACGGGGTTTCACCAGCAAGAAGTAACCCGGCATAAAGACCAGCAGGGCGCCTCCCATCACGAAGGCGAGGCTGGGATCCCAGGCGCCAGCCAGATCGAGAAAACCGGTGACCCGAGCGGGATCCACCATGCCGGAGATGGCCATCCCCAGTCCGAACAACACACCCGCAAACAAACTTGTCAGCAACTTCATGGCGATCAGCCCCTTACAGCAGATGATGAGTGACGAAGACGGTGATAAAGCCTGCCGCCATAAAGGTGAGGGTGGCGACGATGGAGCGCAGGGAGAGCCGCCCCATGCCACAGATGCCGTGGCCGCTGGTGCAGCCATTGCCAAGACGGGTACCGACCCCGACCAGCAGACCGGCCAGTAGCACAACGGGCCAACCGGGCAGCGTGGTGAATGCAGGCATGGTGGCCCAGCCCAGGGTCAGCGCCAACCAGGCACCCGCCACAAGCCCCAGCAGAAACAGCACCCGCCACGGCGCACGGTGTTGCAGCGCACCGGCCAGAATACCGCTGATCCCGGCCACCCGGCCGTTGAACAACATCAGGATCAGGGCCGACAGCCCCGCCAGCATGCCACCGCCCAAAGAGAGCAGCCATTGGCTTTCCATCATCAAGATTCCTTATTTTCTGAGTGACAAAAATGGGTTTGCAGCGCCCCCAGCACATCGGCGGCCGCCTCGCTCACCAGCGAGTAATAGATCTGCTGGGAGACCTTGCGCGAACGGATCAGGCCGTAGCGCTTCAATACCGAAAGTTGCTGGGAGAAGGCCGACTGCCCGAGTTGGCTATGGGCCAGCAGCTCCCCGACCCCCTTCTCCCCCTCCACCAGCTGGCAGAGCACCATCAGGCGTTCGGGATGAGCCAACGCCTTGAGCAGGGAGGCGGCGGCTGTCGCATGTCTGTTCATCTCGTCGAATTGGCTCATAAGAGTAAATTAGCAATTGCTGATATTTGTTCTATTGTATAAAACAACACTAAATTAGCAATATCTAAAGTAGATAAGGAGAAAGAACATGACAGTAGATAACGGAGTCAGAATCGTCGCGGGTTGCATGTTGCTGCTCTCGCTGATCCTTACCACCTGGGTTCATCCGGGTTTTGTCTGGTTGAGCGTGTTTGTCGGGGTCAACCTGATCCAGAGCGCCTTCACCGGTTTCTGCCCGGCAGCGATGATCCTCAAACGGATAGGATTTAAATAACTGGGTCGGATGACCCTGCTCACATGAGCGTGTAATAAACGCAGGAGGCTGAACATGGCAACGGTAATCGTCATCGGCGCGGGTCTCGGAGGCATGTCTGCCGCCTACGAACTCAAGGCCGAACTGGGCAAGCAGCATGAGGTGATCCTCATCAATGACAAGCCGGACTTTGAATTCACCCCCTCCAACCCCTGGATTGCCGTCCAGTGGCGGGAGCGCAAGGAGACCTCGATCCCCATGTGAAGAAAAAGGGGATCCGCTTTATCCATGCCGCCCTGACCGAGCTGCAACCGGCGGTGCAGCAGCTCACCCTCTCCGATGGCCAGACCCTGCGTTACGACTTTCTGGCGATCTGCACCGGCCCGGCCCTCGCCTTTGACGAGGTAGCGGGGGCTGGCCCCGAATCCGGTGGCACCACCAGCGTCTGTACCCTCTCCCACGCCGAAGAGTGCCGTCACAGCGTCAGCGCACTGGTCGATGATCCCGGCCCTGTGATTGTCGGCGCCATGCCGGGCGCCTCCTGCTTCGGCCCCGCCTACGAGTATGCGTTCATCCTCGATCGCCACCTGCGCGACAAGAAGGTGAGAAAAAATGTGCCCATGACCTTTGTCACCAGCGAGCCCTACATCGGCCATCTGGGTCTCAACGGCGTAGGTGACTCCAAGGGGATGCTGGAGAGCGAACTGCGGATGCGCGACGTGCAGTGGATCTGCAATGCCCGCACCGTGGCGGCGCAAGATGGCCAGATAACGGTAGAGGAGCTGGACGATGAGGGCAATATCAAACGCACCCACACCCTGCCCTACAAACACGCCATGATGCTGCCCGCCTTTGTCGGCATTGCGCCGCTGCGGGGCATCGAGGGGCTGGTCAATCCCCGCGGCTTTGTCATCGTCGACGAGCACCAGCGCAACCCTGCCTTCCCGCAGATTTACGCCGCCGGGGTCTGCATCGCCATTGCACCGCCGCACAAGACGCCGGTACCAACCGGGGTGCCCAAGACCGGCTATATGATTGAAGCGATGGTGCGCACCCTGAGTCACAACATCAAGGCGGAGCTCAGCGGCCAGCCGCCAGTGACCAAGGCAGTATGGAATGCCATCTGTCTGGCAGACATGGGGGACACAGGTGCCGCCTTCGTCGCCATGCCGCAGATCCCGCCGCGCAACGTCGCCTGGTTCAAGAAAGGAAAGTGGGTCCATCTGGCCAAGATCGCCTTCGAGAAGTACTTTCTGCACAAGATGCAGGTGGGGGATACCGAGCCCATCTACGAGAAACTGATGCTCAAATACCTTGGCATCGACAAGACCGAATGACCCCGTAGACCCGGCCCTCGCCGGGTCTGCTTTTGGCGGCCCTGCGCGGCAAAACGGGCTTTCGATTATGTTTCAAGATGTTGCTGCAAGCGGCGCGGGGTTTACCCTGCCCGCCGCCTCGGCTATCATTCGAGCCTCTTATCAATAGCGGAGACCATCAGTGGGCAACTCATCAAGTGACAGTTGTAGACCGACCCTCATCGTCGGTACCAAGGTCGCGAGCTAGCCGCAGGTCTTTCTCTGCCGCATGCTCGCAACCCTGCGAGAAGCGGAAATCCACTCCCCTCTTCTCCCTTTTTACACTTGACGTCTGGCAACCAGTGGCCAACCGCCACGGTCGCCATGCCTGCATAGTTTCTGCTTCCCACAAGGAGGCTGCTATGCGTTTTATCTCAATCAAACCGGCTGCGGATCGCGCGGTCACAACAGGTTCTGTTGCAACCCGGACTCACCCCCTGTTGAACCGGCTCGGCCGTGGCATGCTGCCACGCTGGCTGGGCGGCAAACCGCGTCAGCATCACTACCGGCTGCAGATCCGCTGCGAGGATCGCGCCGATATGGAGCAGGTGCTGGATATGGTGAACCACACCTTGCAACCGGCGGGGCTGCAACCGATGCAATCGATGAAGCCGGGTCACGGCGGCGGGCGAGAGCTGGTGCTCAACCTGCAGTGCACCCCGCCCCAGCGCCGCTATCTGGTGCAGTTTGTTCATCAGGTCGGGGTGGCACATCCGGTTCGCTGGCAACTGCGCCCGCGCATCGACTGCGATCCCGAACTCAACTGACCGCACACCTGCGTTAACAACAGTGAAAGGGGCCAGCCACGCTGGCCCCGCTTGTTGCGTCCTCTCCGAGCGTCAGGGCATCTGATGATGCTCGCGCCCCGGGACGCCGCGTTTTGTTTGTCTGCTGGCCATCCGCGCAATCATCCCCTGATCCATCAGCCTCCCGGCGTTTCATCATGGATTGCGCCAAGCCAGCGCTTATCAGAAGGAGTACGCCATGAAGATGTGGCAACAAATTGACATGATCTCCCTGCTCGACACCCTGGCCAGCCTGCTGCTCGCCTTTGTGCTTGGCAGTCTGGTCGGGCTGGAGCGCCAGTACCGCCAACGTACCGCAGGCCTTCGCACCAACGTGCTGGTCGCCGTGGGAGCCGCCCTGTTCGTCAGTCTGGCCCAGCGCATCTATGACCTGCACGGTGGCAGCTACAGTGTGGTGCACGTGGTGGCCTATATCGTCTCCGGCATCGGCTTTCTCGGCGCCGGTGTCATCATGCGCGAGTCGGGCAATATCCGCGGCATCAACACCGCCGCCACCCTGTGGGGGGTAGCCGCCGTCGGTGCCGCCTGTGGTGCCGGGCTCGCCATCGAGGCGATTCTCGGCGCCCTGTTCGTGCTGGCCGCCAACACCCTGCTGAGACCGCTGGTCAATCAGATCAACCGGCGTCCGGTGGACAATCTCGACACCGAGGTGACCTACAAGGTGACGGCGCTCACTCCGCGCGAGCACCAGAAAGAGGTGCTGCATTGGCTGGAGGAGATGCTGGAGCAGGCCAACTACCCCCTGAGCGAGCTCGACATCGAGCCGTTTGGCGAGGGGGATCTGGAGATCTCTGCGGTGCTGCTGGCTACCTCCATCGATGGCGACGAGCTGGATGCCCTGATGGTGAAACTCGGCATCCACCCCCATATCAAGCAGGTGTTCTGGCGCACCAGTACCACCGATTGAGCCGTTGGTCAGAGGAACGAGCCATCCGCCCGCAGCAAAAAGCCCCGCCAGCAATGGCGGGGCTTTCTCATATGAGATGGGCGAAGAGTGGCTAGCGGCGACTGCGCCAGCGCACCCTGGGGGTGATCACCCGGGCAGTCTGCGCCGGGGGATTGCCCGCAATCAGTTGCTGCATCAGCTCGAAAGCGGCGAGAGCCAGCGCCGGACAATCCTGCGCCACCGAGTCGATGCGCATGGGAATGCAGTCGAGCAGGTCGTGATCATCGAAGGTGCACAGGCGCATCCCTGTCTCCATCAACCCCGCCTCGTTAAGGTAGCGCAGTACCCCTTCCAGCAGGGTAAAGGAGGCGGTAAAGAGCCCCCTGGGGGGCGCCCCCAGCTCGGCCACCAGCTCGGCCATCAGCTGATAACCGGAGCTCGGCTGGTAGTCGCGATGACGCACCCTTGCTGCATCGGCTTCAAAACCGGCGCGATGAAGCCCCAGCTCATAGCCCGCCAGCCGGTGACGGCTGGGGGAGAGATCCAGCAAACCGCCGAAGTAGTAGATCTCCTCGCCGCACTCGCTGGTCATGTCCCGCACCAACTCGGCGGTGGCCTTGCAGGCATCGGAGATCACCATGGGCAGGCGCGACTCGCCAATATGGCGGTCGAGCTGCACCACCGGCAGGCGGTCGTGAATGCGGGCATAGATGTCATCGCTGTGGCCGCTGGAGGCGACAATCAGCCCATCCACCTGACGGCTGATGAGGTTGTCCACCACCCGCTGCTCGAGGGCGGGATCATCCTCGGAGCAGGCGATCAGCAGCTGGATACCCGCCTCCCGGCAGTGGGCCTCGAGGGCACGGGCAATGCGGGCAAAACCGAAGTTGGTGAGATCGGGGATCACCAGCCCCCAGGTGTAGCTGCGGGTCTCGCGCAGGGAGCGGGCGTGAAAGCTCGGCAGGTAGTGACACTCCTCCGCCACCGCCTGAATGCGCTTGCGGGTATCGTCGGCAATCCGGTACTCCGCACTCTTCCCGTTGAGCACCAGACTGGCGGTCGCCTTGGACACCCCCGCCAGTTCGGCGATCTGGGCAATCGTGATCCGTTTCTTCTTCTCCACCTGGCCTCCCGGCTGACTAGAACCGGGCTATTGTACTAGGCACGCCGACAGCGGCCAGTGATTGAGGCAAATTTTGCAGCCATCATCGCCGTTACCTGATGAAAGTTGCGGCTTTTCCCCGGGGAAGTAGCGCGCCGACAGGCTGTGACGCCCCTCATCGATGAAACACTCCAGACTGGAGCGATCACACAGGACGGTGATCCGCCCGCCAGCCCATGGGCTGCTGCGGGTCTCCCATACTCCGCTCTGCCAGTTCTGGCGCCGCAAGGTGATGCGCCCCGGCTGCCAGCACAGCTCGGCCACGGCACCGAACCAGAGGCTCCCCTCACCACACAGATCCAGATCGAGCCAGGCCGAGTCGATGGCCAGCCCCGGAAATTCGCCGAGCGTCCCCGCGAAGCGGGTCAACTCTCCCTTCAATGCCGCAAGCTCCGCCACAGGCCGCTGGCAGAGCCACTCATCCTGCCAGAACAGCTCCCGCGGGCAGCTCATCTGGTGGATCCAGCCGTGAGCGACCGTAGGTTGGCTCATCTCGTTCTCCTCCGGCAGCCCCAGCCAACCGAACAAGAGGCGGCGCCCCTGACTGTCTCGGGTGGTTTGCGGCGCATAGAACTCGAAGCCCCGATCCAGCTCGTGGAAAGCCCCGTGCGCGAAGTGCTCGCCGTCGAAATCCCCCGCCAGCCAGCCGCACTGGTAGAGGTTGCGATAATCCTCGCCTGCCGGGGCAATCCCTTGCGGGCAGCTGATCAGCACATGGCGCTCCCCCAGCGGGAAGAGATCCGGGCACTCCCACATATAGCCAAACTCCCCGAGGCCGCCGTGCCCGCTGCCGGCGATAGGGCCCACCAGCGTCCAAGCATCCAGCTTGTCGCCGCGATAGAGCAGCACTTCTCCCTGGTCATCCAGGGTGCGAACCCCCAGCACCATCAGCCACTGCTGGCCGTCGTGCCACACCTTGGGGTCGCGCACGTGGCCGCTGTAGCCTTCGGGCAGATCCAGCACAGGCCCCAGCTTGGCAAAACCACCCTCACCGTCGGCCCGGGCCAGACACTGATAGGCGGTGCGGCCGCCATCCTGGTATTTGACATTGCCGGTGTAGATAAGGGTCAGACGCCCCTGCTCGTCGCTCACCGCAGAGCCCGAATAGCAGCCGTGGCTCTCATAGGCTTCGGTGGGCAACAGCGCCACCGGCTCGTGCTGCCAATGCAACAAATCGGTGGAGGTGACATGGCCCCAGCCCTTGTTGCGGTGCTCGCAGCCAAGCGGGTTCCACTGGTAGAAGAGGTGGTAGCGCCCGTTGTGCTCGATAAAGCCGTTGGGATCGTTGAGCAGCCCCACCGGGGCTGCCAGATGCCAGCGGGGCCGATGGGGATCGGCCGCCGCCTTGAGCTGTCCGGCCAGCAGCGACCGGACAATCTGGTTGAGAAGATCGCTTTCCTTCATCACTCCACCTTGTACTTGAGCAGGTAGGAAGCGGCGAAAGCGGCGCCAAAGGCGATCACCAGCCCGATGATGTAATGAATAAGGCTCATGGGCTGGACGATGGCCATGCCGGGAATACCGGTCAGCCCCACCGCCGTCATCCCCACCTTGGCCGCCACCACGTAGGCGCCGCCGCAGGCCCCGCCAAACAGACCGGCGAGGAAGGGTTTGATATAGCGCAGGTTCACCCCGAAGATCGCCGCTTCCGTGATACCCAGCAGGCAGGACATGGCAGCCGGCACGGTAATGGCCTTGATCTTCACGTCGCGAGTCTTGAAGTAGACCGCGAGGCAAGCCCCGCCCTGCGCCACGTTGGCCATGGCCCAGATGGGCAGCAGGAAGTTGACGCCAATTTGCGGATTGGCCAGCAATCCCGCCTCGATGGCGTGGAAGCTGTGGTGGATGCCGGTGATGACGATAAGCGAGTAAGTGCCGCCAAACACCAGCCCCGCCAGCCAGCCCGCCTGCTCATAGAGGGCGCTCAGACCAAACGAGATGCCATCCCCCAATACCCGACCCGCCGGGCCGATAAAGAGCAGCGCCACGAAACCGGTGATGATGACGGTGAGGAACGGCGTGAGGATCAGATCCAGTGCATCCGGAATGCGCTTGCGCAGCTGTTTCTCCAGATGGGACATAAACCAGACTGCCAAGAGCACCGGGAAGACGGTACCCTGATAGCCGATCATCGCCACATCCAGTCCGAAGAAATCCATGGTCTTGAAGCCACCGGCCACGCCCCAGGCGTTGGTCAGCGCCGGGTGGGTGAGGATGCCGCCAAGGGTCGCCCCGAGGTACGGATTGCCGCCAAACTCACGTGCTGCCGTAAAACCGATGAGGATCGGCAATATGATAAAGGCCGCCGAGCTGAACATGTCGAGCATCACAAACAGGGCGCTGTCGGCATTGGCCCAGCCGTAGGTGCGCACCATGCCGAGCAGCCCCATCAGCAGGCCCGAGGCGACGATGGCCGGAATGATCGGCACGAAGATGTTGGAGAGGGTTCGCGCCAACCGCTGGGCCACGTTGAGCTTGGCCGCCGCCATGTCGGTCAGCTCCGCCTTGCTGGCGGTGCCGGTACCGGTCAGCGTCACAAACTCCGCATAGACCTTGTTGACCAGACCGGTGCCAAAGATCACCTGAATTTGGCCCGCGTTGCTAAAGCACCCCTTGACCCCCTCCAGCTTGTCGATGGCGGCCTTGTTTACCTTGCTGTCATCGGCCAGCACCAGCCGCAGCCGGGTGGCGCAGTGGGCAGCGCTGACGATGTTCTCCTTGCCCCCGAGCAGGGGCACCAGATCCTTGGCTATCGCACTGATATTCATATTCTTCCTCTTATGACCCGCCACGCTGGCGGGCCCTTGTCACATGAGAGTAGGGGCTGTCGAGCCGGGCTTCTAGCCGCAGATCAACAGCCGCTTGTGTCTGATCGCAAAAAGGCATCCAGTTCGGAGCGGGTCGGCAGCGCCGTCATCGCCCCCTTGGCGGTGGTGGCGAGCGCCCCGCAGCCGTGGGCCTGAGCCAGAATGGCGGGCAACTCGGCCAGAGTCGGCAGCGACGAGCGCCCGGCCAGCGCCGCCAGCAGCCCGGCGACGAAGGCATCCCCCGCCCCCGTGGTGTCGATGGGCGTCACTTTCTGCCCCACCCACTCCAGCAACTCGCCATCAAGGTGAGCCACCACACCGGCCGCCCCTCTGGTCACCAGCACCAGCGCCGGGCCAGAGAGAGTTGCAAGCCCGGCGACCAGATCGTCCTCGCCGCTCAGCAGTTGCAGCTCCTCGATGGAGAGCTTGACCACATCCGCCTGTGTAATTGCCTGACGCACCAGCGGCAGCATCTCGGCGGAGTTGCCCCACACCTCGGGGCGCAGGTTGGGGTCGAAGCAGACCCGCCCGCCTGCCGCCTTGATGTCCGCCATGGCCTGCAGGCAGCTGGTGCGTACCGGCTCGTTGGCGAGCGCGATGGAGCAGGTGAGCAACCACTGACCGGCGTCGAAGCGGGGCAACTCATTTGGGGTGAGGAACTGGTCGGCACTGGGGCGCACCATAAAGGTGAAGCTGCGCTCCCCCTCGTCATCCAGTTCTACCAGCACGGTCGAGGTGCGATGGTCAGGATCGAGCCGCAGCGCGGCCACATCCACCCCCTCTCCGCTCAGGGTGTCGGCCATAAAGCGGCCGAACGGGTCAGCACCAACCCGGCCGATAAAGGCTGCATCACCACCCAGCCGTGCCACACCAACCGCCACATTGGCGGGCGCCCCCCCCGGACACTTGAGGTAGTGCAACGCCCCTTCCGGGATCAAGTCCACCACCGCATCCCCCATTACCCACACACGATTCGTCACCTTGCTACTCCACTGCTGCATCGGATCCACGGTCAAACCCGAACTCTGTTCTGTTGGCTGGCATTATCAGCTAAACCGTTTTAGCCAACCAACAGATCTCGGCACCGGTTGCCATTTTTGTGATCGGGATAACGAACTAGAACCAGGTTTCCATCTGCACACCAAAGTTCCACTCGCCACCGGCGGTGAAGTTGCTCTGGCCCATGGCATCGTCGCTGGCGTATTTGTCGAGCTCGGAGGACCAGTCCATCCAGCTGGCGAACACCCTAAGCTCGGGACGTTCGAAGAAACCGGCGGTTTGCGCCTTGAAGGTGGGGGCGAAGGTGAGCTTGGTGAAGTTGCCGTTCACCGCCTGGCGTCCCTTGTAGCCCTTGGGATCGAGATCCATGTACTGCCAGGCCGCCTCGTAGACCAGCTCGACGTTCTGGCTCAGCACCTGCGCCACCCGGGTATTGAAGGTGAGCCAGCGGTACTCGTCCCCTTTCACGTAGCGATCCTGACTCTGCTCGGCCAGCAGGGCCGGGGCAAAACGCCAGCGCGGATTAAGATCGGTAGCGCCAAACACGGCGACCCGCACCGCATCGGCGTCCGGCAGCAGTTCGCTGTCAGAGCCCAGCCCCTTGACCTCGGCCCCCAACCCATGACCGTACAGCACCGCTGCCTTGGCAAAACCGGGGTTGATGCCGAAGAAGCTCTCGCCGTGGTAGGCCAGCAGGGTGTGTGCCCCCTTGTCCGCTGCCTCGCTGCCCGCCCCCTTGTCATTGATGCGGGCGTCATTGTCCTTGGCCGAGAGGCCGTTCACCATCCACTGCCAGTTGCCGACGCGGTTGTTCATGGTGAGGATGTAGCTCTCGATATCGGAAAGACCGCTGGCGCTGATGTCGCCGTAATCGCGGCCATAGAGAGAGAAGTTGGCCTTCCAGCTGTCGGCCAGCTGCACGTCGTAAACGCCGCCGCCGGTACCGGCCAGGAACACCACGTCGGAGTCGAGCCAGTGGATGTCGAAGTTGTCGCGGTCAAAGCGCTTGCCCGCCCACAGCACCGCATTCTTGAAAGGGCCGTCGAAGCTCGCCAGATTGCCGATCTCGGCAAACACCTGACGGGTATTGAGGCTCGAATCGCTGGCGGTCCAGTCGTTGCTGGTCTCCACCCCGTCTGCCAGCATCAGCTTGTAGCGAGCCCAGCTGCCATCCTCGAAGGTCTGGGTTTTCAGCAGGTTGGCCTCCATGTAGGTGTCATCCTCGTTGCCAAGGCGACCGACAGCCCCGCCCACGGATCCTGCCGGGGTGATGTAGGGGCCGCCGCGCCCGCCGTTGCCATTGCTGTTTACCAACAGGCCCGAGCGGGCATAACCGTGAAACTCGAAGCCCTGGGCACCAGCGGTCTTCTCATCCACCTTCTGGCTGCGGTTGTTGGCCACCTGCGCCTGCTCCCTGGCCGCGCTCGCCTTCACTTCCGCCTGACTGGCACGGCTCTCTGCTGCCTCGGCTCTCGCTTCAGCCGCCTGTACCCGCGCCTCCAGCGCCGCCAGACGGGCCTCGACACTCTCACCTGCAACGCTCGCCTGCGCCGCCCACAGCGGGCTGCTCATCCCCAATCCCAGCGCTACCGCCAGCGCCAACTTGCTCTTGAACATCATCATCTTCCTCACCTGTCATCTGTGGCCCGGACGGGCGCTGTTGTTATCGACAGACGGAGCATAGCTAAACCGCTTTAGCTAGCTCAATACAGCAACTAAACCGTTTCAGCAACAGTGTGAGCGGGATAACATTTGTACAGCAGGAATTGGCGGGAGTTGTGAGGAGGATCCCTCATCAGGATCCACTCAATAAGGCGGATCCTGGCGATATACGGGCAAAAAAAGAGCCGGCACAAGGCCGGCTCTGTTTATTCGGGTCGCTGAAATCAGCTGGTCAGATCGTCGAAGAAGCGTTTCACCCCTTCGAAGAAGCCTTCCGATTTCGGCTTGTGGGTCTTGGCAGCGGCACCGCTGAACGACTCGTCCAGCTGGCGCAGCAGCTCTTTCTGCTGCTCGGTGAGGTTGACCGGGGTTTCGATCACCACCTTGCACATCAGATCCCCTACCTGACCTGAGCGCACTGACTTCACGCCCTTGCCGCGCATGCGGAACATCTTGCCGGTCTGGGTCTCCGGAGTGACCTTGAGCTTGACGCGGCCATCCAGGGTCGGCACTTCAATCTCGCCACCCAGTGCAGCTGCGGTGAAGCTAATGGGCACTTCGCAGTAAAGGTTGTTGCCGTCACGCACGAAGATCTCGTGCTCTTTGACGTGCACCTGTACGTAGAGATCACCTGCCGGTGCTCCCGCTTCCCCCGCTTCCCCTTCGCCGGAGAGACGGATGCGATCGCCGGTATCGACGCCCGCCGGAATTTTCACCGACAGGGTCTTGGTGCGCTGGTAGCGACCTTCACCGTGGCACTTGCGGCACGGATCCTTGATGATCTTGCCGCGACCGTGACAGTGCGGACACGCCTGCTGCACCGCAAAGAAGCCCTGACGCATCTGCACCTGGCCGGAGCCGTGGCAGGTCGGGCAGGTCTGGGCGCTGCTACCGGTATGGGCACCGGAGCCGTTACAGACTTCACAGTGAACCAGGGTAGGCACCTTGATCTCCTTGGAGACCCCGCGTACCGCCTCTTCCAGGGTCAGCTCCATGGTGTAACGCAGGTCGGAGCCACGGGCCGGGCCACGACGGCCACCGCCACGGCCACCGCCGAAGATGTCACCGAATACGTCACCAAACATGTCGGCGAAGTCGGCACCGCCGCCAAAGCCACCGTGGCCACCGCCACCCTGGCTCGGGTCGACACCGGCATGGCCATACTGGTCGTAACGGGCACGCAGGTTGGCATCGGTCAGGACCTCGTAGGCTTCCTTGACCTCTTTGAACTTCTCTTCGGATGCGGCATCACCCTGATTACGATCCGGGTGATACTTCATGGCCAGGCGCTTGTACGCCTTCTTGATCTCGCGATCGTCGGCATCTTTCGCCACACCCAGTACTTCGTAGAAATCGCGCTTCGACATACTCATCCTGTGGTTACGCAGACGGGCGTTGGTTACCCAACGCCCGTGAATTCATTGACCAAGCCGATGGGCGAAGCGGGCTTCGCCCATCTGGGTAGGGCTTACTTCTTGTCGTCTTTCACTTCTTCGAACTCGGCGTCGACTACGTCGTCGTCAGCCTTGGCAGAAGAGGAGGACTGACCGGCATCAGCACCGGCTGCACCCTGGGCCTGAGCCTGCTGCTGGGCAATTTCCATCAGCTTCTGGGACGCTTCCAGCAGAGCCTGCTGTTTGGCTTCGATAGCAGCCTTGTCGTCACCCTTGATGGCAACTTCCAGCTCGCTCAGAGCGGCTTCGATCTTGGTCTTGTCGTCGGCAGGCAGGGCTTCACCGGCTTCGGTGATCTGCTTGCGTACGGAGTGGACCAGACCATCAGCCTGGTTGCGAGCCTGTACCAGCTCTTCAAACTTCTTGTCCTCGGCCGCGTTGGCTTCGGCTTCGCGTACCATGCGCTCGATCTCGTCATCAGACAGACCAGAGGAGGCCTGGATGGTGATTTTCTGCTCTTTGTTGGTCTCTTTGTCTTTCGCAGAGACGTGCAGGATACCGTTGGCATCGATGTCGAAGGTCACTTCGATCTGCGGCAGACCACGCGGTGCCGGACGGATGCCTTCCAGGTTGAACTGGCCCAGAGACTTGTTGTCGCTGGCGCGCTTGCGCTCACCCTGCAGCACGTGAATGGTCACGGCAGACTGGTTGTCTTCGGCAGTGGAGAACACCTGGGACTTCTTGGTCGGAATGGTGGTGTTCTTCTCGATCAGCGCAGTCATCACGCTACCCATGGTTTCGATACCCAGGGAGAGCGGGGTAACGTCCAGCAGCAGTACGTCGGTCTTGTCACCGGACAGTACGGCGCCCTGGATGGCAGCACCCATGGCCACGGCTTCGTCCGGGTTGACGTCTTTACGCGGCTCTTTGCCAAAGAACTCGGCAACGGTCTTCTGAACCAGCGGCATACGGGTCTGACCACCAACCAGGATTACGTCGTCGATCTCGCCAACTGCCAGACCGGAGTCTTTCAGGGCGACACGAACCGGCTCCAGAGAGTCCTTCACCATGTCTTCTACCAGGGATTCCAGCTTGGCGCGGGTCACCTTGATGTTCATGTGCTTCGGACCAGTGGCATCTGCAGTGATGTACGGCAGGTTGACGTCGGTCTGCTGGGCAGAAGAGAGCTCGATCTTGGCTTTCTCGGCGGCATCTTTCAGACGCTGCAGAGCCAGCTGGTCGTTGCGCAGGTCGATGCCCTGTTCACGCTTGAACTCGTCTACCAGATAGTTGATGACGCGGTTGTCGAAGTCTTCACCACCCAGGTGGGTGTTACCGTTGGTCGCCAGTACTTCGAAGGTGGTTTCGCCTTCCACTTCGTCGATCTCGATGATGGAGATATCGAAAGTACCGCCACCCAGGTCATATACGGCAACCTTGCGCTCGCCCTTGACCTTGTTCACGCCGTAAGCGAAAGCAGCAGCAGTCGGCTCGTTGATGATGCGTTTTACATCCAGACCGGCGATGCGACCGGCATCCTTGGTAGCCTGACGCTGGGCGTCGTTGAAGTAGGCCGGAACAGTGATGACTGCTTCGGTTACCGGCTCACCCAGATAGTCTTCGGCGGTCTTTTTCATCTTTTTCAGCACTTCGGCAGAGATCTGCGGCGGTGCCATTTTCTTGCCCTTCACTTCAACCCAGGCGTCGCCGTTGTCAGCTTTGGCGATGGCGTACGGCATGATTTTCAGGTCACGCTGCACTTCTTCATCTTCAAAGCGACGACCGATCAGACGCTTGATGGCGAACAGGGTGTTTTTCGGGTTGGTGATGGCCTGACGCTTGGCCGGCTGACCAACCAGGATCTCGCCATCATCGGCATAGGCAATGATGGACGGAGTAGTACGATCGCCTTCTGCGTTCTCGATCACGCGAGCAGTGTCGCCATCCAGAATAGCGACGCAGGAGTTGGTAGTACCCAGGTCAATACCGATGATTTTACCCATTTGACGAATCTCCAAATACTTTGAATAAACTGGCGAGGAACTCGCCTTAATGCGTTAACGGCTAGGTGGGGGCTGCCAATCTGGCTTTCAAGCTCCCGGCATCAAATTTTTTGTGCCGCCGCGGCCTTGCACCCTATATGGGGTCGCCAGACGCAGCTTCAAGCCCCAACCCTAAAAAACCACACCCTTTGTCATGGTTGCGCGGTCACGTTGAGCCGTAAAACCGGGCAAGATGAACAGGTGCTGCACTGCGAAACAAAAAGCCCGCCACGGGGCGGGCTCGGGCACCCACAGCCAATCAGTCGACCGCTTTGGCGATCATCACCATGGCAGGACGGATCACCCGACCGTTGAGGTCATAGCCCTTCTGCATCACTGCAATGACGGTGTTCGGGGCCACATCGGCACTCGGTACCATGCTCATCGCCTGATGGGCGTTGGGGTCAAACGGCTGGTTGATCGGGTCGAGCGCCACCAGACCAAACTTGGCCACGCCGCTCTGCATGGATTTCAGGGTCAGCTCGACACCTTCGATCATCGGCTTGAGGGCTTCGTTCTCCTTGTCGGCCAGTTCGATGGCACGCTCAAGGTTGTCCAGCACCGGCAGCAGTTCATTGGCGAACTTCTCCAGAGCGAATTTGTGCGCCTTCTCCACATCCAGCTCGGTACGACGACGCAGGTTCTCCATCTCGGCGGCGGTACGCAGGGCGCGTTCACGCTCTTCCGCCGCTTTTTGGATGGCGGTTTCCAGCTGCGCTTCCAGTTCGGCAATGCGGGCCTGTTCGGCTGTCACTTCACTGTCTACATCGGTCGGCTCGACTGGCTGGGCTTCCACTTGCTCCATCGCTTCAACCTTTTGCTCTTCGTGGTTCATGACATCTCCAATTCCGGGGTTACTTATGAGGGCCCTGACGTCTGGTTGAGCGACCGGACGACAACAGACCGACTATGTTGGCGCTATTATGGGGATGCATCCCCGGCTTTCAAGGGGTAAAGGGCAATCTGGGTTGCTGAATAGCCGCAACCGTCGGTTTATCCGGGTTGCCGCTCACCGTTTAACCAGTAGCCTCAAGGGGATAGCCGGCCCCGTCACACGGGAGAGCGTCACAAGCGGAGCAAAGCACTGTATACTGGCCCGCAATACCCATCCCAGATCTGACTGACTATGGATTCTCCGTTCAAAACCATCGCCCTGATTGGCAAACCCCACCATGAGGGGGCCAACCAGACGCTGACCGGCCTGCATCAATACCTGACCGCCCGCGGCTTTCGGGTTCTGGTGGAGAGCCGGGTCGCCCAGACCCTGAGCATCCTCGATGAAAACGTGATGGATCTGGTGCAACTGGGCCAGCAGGCCGATCTCGCCATCGTGGTCGGCGGTGACGGCAACATGCTGGGGGCGGCGCGAGTGCTGTCGCGCTTCGATGTGGCGGTGATCGGGGTCAACCGGGGCAACCTCGGCTTTCTGACCGATCTCTCGCCGCAGGATTACCTGCTGCCACTGGAGCAGGTGCTCTCCGGCCACTACAAGAGCGAACACCGCTTCCTGCTGGAAGCCTCGGTCTATCGCCACGGCGAGCGCAAGTCGAGCAATCTGGCGGTCAACGAGGCGGTACTGCACCCGGGCAAGATCGCCCACATGATCGAGTTCGAGGTCTATATCGATGGCAGCTTTATGTATAGCCAGCGCTCGGACGGCATCATAGTGGCCACCCCGACCGGCTCCACCGCCTACTCCCTGTCAGCGGGTGGCGCCATCCTCACCCCCAAGCTCAACGCCATCACGCTGGTGCCCATGTTCCCGCATACCCTGAGCAGCCGCCCCATCGTGCTCGATGCCGACAGCGAAGTGCGGCTGCTGGTCTCGCCGGACAATCAGGACGATGCCATGCAGGTCAGCTGTGACGGCCAGGTGACCCTGGCGGTCCACCCGGGGGACGAGATCCTCATCAAGAAGAGCCACCACCAGCTTCATCTGGTGCATCCCCTCGACTACAGCTACTTCCACGTGCTGCGCAACAAGCTCGGCTGGGGCAGCAAGCTGTTTTAATCGGCGCAGACCGACAACGGCATTGCCAGAGAGGGCGCCTGAATTGGCGCCCTTCTCATTTCTGTCTTAGCAACGTCCCCTGCACTCTCATATCCGTACCGCGTCCTAATAGTCAGTACCGCATTCTCATAGCCATGGCGTACTGGCGCGGCTTTCCTTTGTTAAAAATGGCGGCACCCTCTTTACTGTATATAAGACCAGTATATACTGGATGCATACACAGTAATGTTGGCCTATACAGGATGAGACCATGCTGACCCAGCTGACCGTCAACAACTTCGCCATCGTCAAGTTTCTCGAACTCGATCTGCAACCGGGCATGACCTGCATCACAGGGGAGACCGGTGCAGGTAAATCCATCGCCATCGACGCTCTCGGTCTCTGCCTCGGAGAACGGGCCGAAGCCGGCATGGTGCGACCCGATAGCGACAAAAGCGAGGTCAGCGCCCGCTTCCTGCTGGACAACAACCCGGCCGCCCGCGCCTGGCTCGCCACCAACGAACTGGAAAACGAAGGGGAGTGTATCGTGCGGCGAGTCATCTCCGCCGAGGGCCGCTCCCGCAGCTATATCAACGGCGTGCCCGTCCCCCTCACCCAGCTCAAGAATCTGGGCCAGCTGCTGGTCAACGTACACGGTCAGCATGCCCACCAGATGCTGCTCAAACCCGACTATCAGCTCGCTCTGCTCGATGGTTATGCCGGTCACCATCTGCTGCTCGACGAGGTGCGCCAGCACTATCAACAGTGGCGTCAATTGCAAAACGAGCTGAACCGGCTCAAGGCCGAGCAGCAGCAGCGGGAAGCCCGCCGCCAGCTGATCGAGTATCAGGTGCAAGAGCTGGACGAATTCGCCCTGCAACCGGAGGAGTTCGAAGAGATAGAGGAGGAGCATCAGCGTCTCGCCAACGGCACAGAGCTGATGCAGGAGTGCGGCGCTTGCCTCGACCTGCTCTATGACAACGAAGAGACCACTATCGCAGGGCTGCTGCAATCGGCCGTCGATCGGGCCGAGGGGCTGGTCAGCATGGACAGCCGCCTCACTCCGGTACTGGAGATGCTGAACGAAGCGCTGATCGGCGTGCAGGAGAGCCACAGCGAACTGCGCAGCTACCTCGATCGGCTGGAACTGGATCCCGAGCGTTTTAACGAGCTGGAGGCCCGCCTCTCCAAGGCGATCAATCTGGCCCGCAAGCACCATGTCAAACCGGCAGATCTGGCTCAGTACCATCAGGAGCTGGCCTCTGATCTCGCTCGCCTCAACTCCGACGAAGAGCGGTTAGAGGGGATGGAAGATGAGCTGACCGAGGCCCGTCAGGCTTTTGTCCAGGCCGCCGAGGCCCTGAGCCAGAGCCGTCAGCGTTACGCCCAGGAGCTGGGCGCCAAGGTAACCAGCAGCATGCACGAACTGGCGATGCCCGATGGCCGCTTTGCCATCGAGGTGCGCCCCGATGCCCAGAGCAGCCTCTCTCCGCTGGGTATAGATCGGGTGGAATTTATGGTCACCACCAACCCGGGCCAACCGATCCAGCCGCTTGGCAAGGTGGCCTCAGGCGGTGAACTGTCGCGCATCAGTCTCGCCATCGTGGTGATCAGTGCCCGCAAGATCTCCACCCCGACTCTGATTTTCGACGAAGTGGATGTGGGGATCAGCGGCCCGACTGCCGCCGTGGTGGGTCGCCTGCTGCGCCAGCTCGGCGAGTCCACTCAAGTGATGGTGGTCACTCACTTGCCTCAGGTGGCAGGCAACGGCCACCAGCATATGGTGGTGAGCAAGCATACCGATGGCAAAACCACCGAAACCCGGATGGATGCGCTCGACCAGAATGCCCGTCTCAATGAGCTGGCACGCCTGCTCGGTGGCGACCAGATCACCGACAACACCCTGGCCAATGCTCGCGAGCTGCTGCGCCGCTGAATCAGGTGATAACGCGTTTTGCAGCGATGGCGACTGATAGCGCTGACAAAACATGCTAACTTCGCAGGCTCGGACGAGTGCCATAACCTGCACAGTCAGCAATAGCCAATAGCCAACTGTGAGCACCGAACTCGCGTCAGGATTACCGACCCAGATCAATAAAATGGCGAGTTAGGCGAAGCTGGCAGCAACATGGGCGTGGATCCGGTTGCCTTCATGTGGCGGATTTCGCATAGTGTTGCCCCCCTTTATGGGTATCCAATTGTGAGGCTTTGTCTATGATCCACGTTTTTGGTCACAAGAATCCTGATAGCGACAGTATCTGCAGTGCGCTGGTTATCACCGACTGGCTCAATGGCCAGGGCCGTCAGGCCACCCCATGGCGTCTGGGTGACCTGCGCACCGAAACCCGTTTTATTCTGGAGCAGGCTGGCGTCAGCGAACCCGAGTTGCTGACCAAAGATCTGACCGGTGAAGATGTCTGGCTGGTGGATTTCAGTGATCTGGAACAGGGCCCTGCCACACTGGCACAAGCCAATGTACTGGGCCTGGTGGATCACCACCGTCTCGGTACCCTGGTCACCCAGTCTCCGCTGGATGCCTGGATCCGGGCCGTCGGCTGCACCTGCACCATCGCCTTCGATCTGCTGAGCCAGCAAGGCACTGTGACCCGCAGCCAGGCTCGCCTGATGCTGGGCGCCATCATGAGCGACACCCTCTGTCTCACCTCGCCGACCACCACCGAGCAGGACAAGCTAGCCTGTGAGCGTCTGGCACCGCTGGCCGAAGTATCGCTGGCCGAATTCGGCCAACAGCTGCTGATGGCGAAAACCGACCTGAGCGGCCTGACTCCAGCTCAACTGCTGCAGCAGGATGAGAAGGCATTCCAAGCCGAAGGGTTGAACTTCATCATGAGCCAGATCGAAGTGGGCAGCGAACAACAGCTGGCCGAGCACCTGCCAGCCCTGCAGCAGGAGATGGCCCAGCGCGTGGCGAGCGAAGGGCTCGACTTCTTCGTGTTGATGGTGACTGACCTGACTGCGGCTGCCAGCCGTATCTACTTTACCGAGCACGCCAAAGTACCGGCAGAGTCCAGCTACCACCCGGGCTTTGTCAGCCGCAAGAAGCAGGGTCTGCCCTGGGTGATGGATCTGCTGGCCAAGGCCTGATCCTCCCTCGCCATCACCTATTCCAAAGCCCTGTCTCTGCGCAGGGCTTTCTCATCGCCACCGCCAGTCGCCCCCCTCTTGCTGACCATCATGCTCACGACTGCGGCCTCTCGCTTACTCCTTTCTCGGCTTATTGACAGTTAACGCCATAACTTTGCTTACATATTTGCGGCTGTTATTTATCAGGGCTTTGCTGCAGGATAATCGCCGCGCACAACCTTTTCCGTTTCCATTCAGGTGATCGATGAACATAACCCCCAAGCAGAGAACCCTGGCCATCACAATTCTGATCGCCGTGGTGCTCCTCGGCTGGCTGCTCTGGCCCAGTCAACCACCCAAGGCGATGCTGACCGCTCAGGTGACCCGCGAGGATATTGCCCAAACCGTGCTGGCCAGTGGTGTGCTGCAGGCCGTGGAACAGGTGGATGTGGGGGCCCAGGTCTCCGGTCAAGTCACCAAGCTGGCCGTCGAGGCAGGTGATCAGGTCAAGCAGGGAGACCTGCTGGCCGAGATCGATCCCCTGATTGCCCAGAACAACCTCAAGACGGCCGAGGCGGAACTTGCCAGCAACCGCGCCCAGCTCAAGATCAAGCAGGCACAACTCAAACAGAACGAGCTCGCCTGGCGGCGCCAGCAGCAGATGTTCAAGCAGGAGGCGAGTTCACGGGCCGATCTGGAGAGTGCCGAGGCCCTGCTGGCGGTCACCCGCGCCGAACTGCAAAACAGCCAGGCCAATATCGACAATGCCCTGATCAAGGTTGATCGGGCCAAGACCGAGCTGGGCTACACCAAGATCCTGGCGCCGATGGATGGCACCGTTATCAGCATTGTGACCCGTCAGGGCCAGACCCTGGCTGCCAGCCAGACGGTGCCGACCGTACTCAAGCTGGCCAACCTCGAGACCATGACGGTCAAGGCGCAGATCTCCGAAGCAGATGTCACCAAGGTCAAAGCCGGCATGCCGGTCTACTTCACCCTGATCGGCGATCCGGATACCCGCTATCAGGGTACGCTTCGCGCCGTGGAGTTAGCGCCTACCAACATCAACGATCAGGCCACCACAGGCACCACCACCAACAATGCTGCTGTCTACTACTACGCCCTGTTCGATGTGCCCAATCCCGACCATACCCTGCGGGTGGCAATGACCACCCAGGTGACCATAGTGCTCGGCGAGCGCAAGCAGGTGCTCACTGTGCCGCAAACCGCCCTCGGCAAGTCGCTGGGTGACAACGAGTATGAAGTCACCGTGATCAAGGACGATGAAACAACCGAAACCCGCCATATCAAGACTGGTATGAAGGATGAGATCCGCATTGAGGTGATCAGCGGGCTAAGCGAGAAGGAGGAGGTGCAGCTCAATCACGGAGCCCCCGCCGACAATGATGAGATGGCGGTGATGCTATGAGTGAGCCCCTGAACCAGCTGCCGTTGATCCAGCTGAAAGGGGTCGAGCGACGCTACCAGAGCGGCGACAGCGAAGTCACCGTGCTCCACCCTCTTGATCTCACCATCTCGGCAGGAGAGATGATCGCCATTGTCGGCGCGTCCGGCTCCGGCAAGTCGACCCTGATGAACCTGCTGGGTTGTCTGGATAGCCCGAGCGGCGGCCAGTACCTGTTTCGCGGTCAGGACACCGCCACCATGGATGCGTTGGCGCTGGCCCGACTACGCTGCCACCACTTCGGCTTTATCTTTCAGCGCTACCACCTGCTGCCCCACCTCGATGCCGCCGCCAACGTGGAGATCCCCGCCGTCTATGCCGGCACCAGCCGCCCGGATCGCCAGGCGCGTGCGCGTCAGCTGCTGGGCAGACTGGGGCTGGCCGATCGCAGCCACCATACCCCAGGCCAACTCTCTGGCGGTCAGCAGCAGCGGGTCAGTATCGCCCGGGCGTTGGCTAATGGCGGCGAAGTGATCCTCGCCGATGAACCGACTGGCGCACTGGATAGCCAGAGCGGCAAGGAGGTGATGGCGATCCTCAAGGAGCTGCACGCGCAGGGCCACACCATCATTCTGGTCACCCACGATATGAACGTGGCCAGCCATGCCGGCCGGATCATCACTCTCAAGGATGGTCGGATGGAACAAGATAGCGGCCCCTGCCAAACGGCCGTGTTGGCTCCAGCCACCGCCACAACCACAACCACAGCCCCTCAAAAAATAGTGCCCACTAAAGGTGCCATGGGCCACGATTGGGATCGCTATCGGGAAGCGGGACGGATGGCGATGCATGCCATGCTAGCCCACCGGATGCGCACCTTTCTCACCATGCTCGGCATCATCATCGGCATCGCCGCCGTGGTGAGCGTGGTCGCCCTTGGTCAAGGGGCGCGCGCCAAGGTGATCGACCAGATCAATGCGATGGGCACCAACACCATCGAAATCTTCCCGGGTAAAGGATGGGGCGATGAGAAGATGGCCAGCATCCAGACCCTCAACAAGGGGGATCTCGATGCCCTGTTGGGGCAACCCTATCTTGCGGGCGCCAGCCCCGAGATCGGCAGCTCCGGCCAGTTGCGCTACCGCAACAAGACCAACAGCGGCAATGTGACCGGGGTCGGCAACGACTATTTCAAGGTGAAGGGGATGACGCTGGTGAGTGGTCGCTTACTGGAGTGGCAAGATATCCAGCAGCGTGCCGCCGTCGCCGTGGTGGACAAGAAGAGCATCACCAGCCTGCTTGGCAAGGAGGATCCTGTAGGCAAGGTAGTACTGGTCGGCACCTTGCCGGTGCGGATTGTCGGTGTGGTTTCGCAGGAGACCGGCTTCGGCCCCACCAGCCAGTCGGTCAATATCTGGCTGCCCTACAGCGCGGTGATGAGTCGCCTCATCTCGCAGCACCACTTCAGCCAGATCACCATCCGGGTCAAAGACGGGGTACAACCGGCACTGGCCGAGCAGGCAGTGATCGAACTGATCACCAAGCGCCACGGGGTGAAGGATTTCTTCACCTTCAGTAGTGACAGCATCATCAAATCGGTGGAGAAAACCACCGCCACCATGACCCTGATGGTCTCGGCCATCGCAGTGATCTCGCTGATCGTCGGCGGGGTGGGCGTGATGAACATCATGCTGGTGTCGGTGGTGGAGCGCACCCGCGAGATCGGCATTCGCATGGCCGTGGGCGCCCGCCAGTCGGATATCCTGCAGCAATTCCTGATTGAGGCTGTGATGGTGAGCCTGCTGGGGGGGATATTTGGCGTTGGCCTCTCGCTCGGTATTGGCGCGCTCTTTTCACTGTTGGTGGACTCCATCAAGATGCAGTTTTCGCTCTTCTCCATCCTGATGGCCTTTGGCTGCTCGTCACTCATCGGGATCCTGTTTGGTTACCTGCCGGCACGCAATGCGGCGCGGCTCGACCCTGTTGTCGCACTGGCGAGGGAATAACAATGCACAAACTCTCCTGGCTGGCTCTCTCTATGGCCCTCAGCGGCTGCAGTCAGCACAGCACCTATCAAAGACCCGAGCTGGCGATCGCCCCCACATGGCAACAAGCAGAGGGCGCCCAACTGGCTGCGCAGGCCGGCCCCTGGTGGCGGGAATTTGATGATCCCCAGCTCGACAAATTGGTCGATGCGGTACTGGCCGCTAACCCGGACATGCGTGTGGCGGCCCTCAAGCTCAAAAGCGCCCGACTGGGTGCCGAGCAGGCCAATACCAACCTCACCCCCTCGGTCAATGGCACTATCGCCGCCAGTGGCAACAAGGATCTGAAAACCGGCAAAGACACCAACAGTCTGGGCCCCTCGCTGAGCCTCAGTTACGAAGTGGATTTGTGGGGCAAGCTTGCCTCAGTGCGAGATCAGGCAAGCTGGGAAGCGGCAGCAAGCGAGCAGGATCTCGCCAGCACCCGACTACTGCTGATCGGCAATACCCTGGAGCAGTATTGGCAGCTCGGCTATCTCGGCTCTGCCATCACCCTTGGGGAACAGCAGCTGGCCAACCTGACCCGTACTGAGCAGCTGACCCAGACCAAATACCAGGCAGGCGCCATCACCCGGCTCGATCTGGCGCAGGCACGCCAGCAACTGGCAGGCAAGCAGGCTGAGCTGGCCTCCCTCAAAGCGCAGCAGGAGCAGGCTCGCAATGCCCTGCGTCTGCTGCTGGGCCGCAGCAGCGGGCCGCTGGAGTATGCACCCGCTTCCCTTGCAACCCAGACCATTCCAGAACTTGCGGTGGGTATTCCGGCCGATGTGCTGGCTCGCCGCCCCGATGTCAAAGCGGCCGAATTGCGGCTGCGCAAGACGCTGGCAAAAGGGGACGAGATCCGCACCAGCTTCTACCCCAGCCTGACCCTGACCGGCAGTGCCAGCACCGCATCCGATAGATTGGCGCAGGTGCTGCAAAATCCGGTCGGCACGCTGGGAGCCAGCCTTGCCCTCCCCTTCCTTGAATACAACCGCACCCAGCTCGCCATCGAAAGCTCAGAGCTGGATTACCAGATCGCTGAAACCGAGTTTCGCAAACAGCTCTACACCGCACTGGTGGAAGTGGAAGACAATCTGGCCGCCCGCCACTATGGCCAGCAGCGACTCGATTATCTGCAGGAGCAGCTGAGTTATGCCCGGGAGGCCGAACGACTGGCCAAGGCTCGCTTCCAGGCGGGTGCGACCGGCGTGCAAGCCTGGCTCGATGAGCAGAACCGACTGTGGGAGGCCCAGCAGAGCCTGTTGGCCCAGCAAAAAGAGCAGCTCACCACCACCGCCAAAATCTATCGCGCCCTGGGTGGCAGCGATAGCGTGGCGCCCCGATAACGCCTCCGGCCATTCCCCACTCTGCCGGCAGAGTGGGGAATACCATCGCCATCGACCGCACCGAATTCCCTCGCCCACACGGCAGACAAACGCCATTGCTCATCATCCGGAGCAGTTACGGCAGCCCATCCAATTACATGCATCGGCGACCCAGAATATCCCGGCTATACCTTGCGGCTATCTCTATCCCTCACGCCTCCTGACCGGAGATAACGGTTACCGGATATTCCATCAGCTGAGAGCTCGGCTCTTGCCGAGCGGCGCCCCGTGAATCGTGAGATGCATTTCCGAAGCGCATATCTGAACGACGCATACAAATATGCGATATCACGCAGTTAATCCTGCACGACAAAATTAATCACAAACAACGAGTGATATTGAGAAAAGTAACAGTGAAGTGAAACGACGGTAAAAAGGATACAAGCGAGGATGTAGATAACAGTGGGGCGAAGGGGCAGATTGGATAACCACGAGTAAAACGGCAAAAACAATGCCGCTCAAAGGCGGCATTATTCAATCTCTGAACCTGACGAATTAGATCAGGAAATCGTTCAGGTCTTTACCCAGTGCTACTTGAGCAGCAATGGCTTTCGGCATACGACCTTGACCGGTCCAGGTTTTTTCCTGACCATCTTCTTCGTACTTGTATTTAGCCGGACGCGGAGCACGCTTGCTCTTGGCAGCGCCAGTCGCAGCAGCCGGAGCAGCGGCAGTCGCCAGCAGCTCGCGAGGATCAATACCAGCCTGCTGCAGCATTTCGGTGAATTCATTCAGCTTGCGCTGACGTTCTTCCTGTTCAGCACGCTCCTGTTCAACAGAATCGGCGCGCTCTTGGTAAACTAGGTCAAACTTCTCTTTAGCTTCCAGCAGTTGCTCAAACGGCAGTTCACGAATAGCCGCACGCAAACTGCGAATGTTCAGCAGAACTTTCAGAAACTCGTTCATTATTTCCTCACAAAAAAGTCGGTTACAGGGACACTGTTTCAGAATAGCATGGACAATTCGCAAGAACATACTGTTTTTCTATATTAACGTTCTTTTTTTCTTAAATTTCACCATCAAGATCGAATGCTTGCCACTATCAATAACAAACTGGCTGGAATGCAGATTTTCTGGGTAGAGAGGTGATTACCATCTTGTGTTCAAGAAACATCGGTATTTCAAGACTCATTAATTTCCAGTTCAGCATCCAACAAAACTAACTCGGTAACCTGCTTTATAAGCCTGAGCGAACATTTCTACCATACCTTCAACATCATGTGACAAGACTATGCCTATCTGTTTAGCAATGAACACGTCTAGATCCAGTCCCTTCACCCGATGATGAGGGGATACTCCCAATTGACTATCAACCCATTCGACACCACCAATAAAATCACATATTAATCAATTAGTTGAGAGCAAAGCATGACATTTCAAATATGCTTTTCGTTGCCCGTTTGACAGAGGTATGCGTCCGAAAACAGACTGTTCGGATACTGGCCGTCCAGAAGGTAAACAATAAAAAAGCCAGCCGTTTTTAAGGGCTGGCTTTCTATGTAGCCAAATAGCACTATTTATTTTTGGTTATATTCTTGCCTGATTGGTCAACACCGGTAATCACTGCCTGTGAAGAGGATCCAGTTAAAAGGGGCTCGGTTGGATAGAGCTTGAGCGCTTCCGCTCGCATCGTATTGGCTTCCTCTGTACGACCCAATGCATTAAGCGCGATCACCATATTGGCGTATATGTTGGCACGGGGTGTATGGCGTACGAATGCCTGCCCCCACTCCAGATAAGCTTCCAGCTCGGTCTTGTTATTTGTCTGCAAACCCACCATTAGACGAACCGAGTTCACATCAAACTCGACTCGGGTCAACCAGGCCATGGGATTGACGATATCAAGTAGCAAAGTCGGCTCTTTATACCCACCCCGTTCATATTTGGTGACTATCCATGCGGTGTGAATGGCCGTAAGCATAAAGGGAACAACCAGCAGCGGGATAGCGATCGCCATAAATCGCAGTAACAGCCATGGGCGGCACTCCATATCCCACCATGATGAGAAACCCTGACTCGCCATATTGGTCTCTTCAATTTCGGTATCGATGATATGAATCAGCGTCAGCAACAGCCACCATAACACGATCGCATGGTAGAGAGGGTATTCCGTCTGGGTATGAAGCAATATCGGGGTAACCAAGGCAAGCAGCCCCATAGCATGTACCCAGCGCACACTCGCCAGACGCCATAATAATGCACCTCCCATGATCACCATACCGACCATGGGGGCAATACCGCCCTCAACAGCCCAATAAAGAAACTCGTTGTGGGGGTGGTCAAGATTGTACTCAATCTGCACCATAGACGGATTTAGTGCTTTATCAGCCATGTAGTGATGGAGAAAAACAGATTCAAAACTGCCGTATCCCCAACCACTCCAGGGTGCCTGTGCAATCAGTTTTACCGCATAAGGCCAATAAATAGAGCGCATACCACCGGACTGATAGATCTCTAATCCGCGCTTTGCTCCAGCCAGCCAATATTGTGATAACAGACCAATCGCTACAGCCAAAATAACCAGACCCAATATCCGCCATAGCAGTCGCTGTCGATAAAGCTGAGGCATCAGTAAAAACAGTGCTAGCAGACCGCCTAACTGCCCCACTCGGGATTGCAAAACAACGAGCAGCAGTACTGCTGATAGAATGACGCCATAACGCAACGCCATCAGCAATCGACCCCCCTCTCGGCGTAATTCCAGCCAGATAGCAAGGGCAAGGCCAGTTGCCATAAATGTCGCCATCACATTTGGCTGTTGAAAGATCCCGTAAGGGCGATTGGCTTTGGTGTCATAGCCAATCCAGTTTCCTGACGTTAAGAGGTAGAATTGCACCAGACCCAGCAATGCCTCCATCACGCTCGCAATCAGGATGAGATAGAGCAAGCGATCACGCTGCGCCTTATCAAAGCGCCATTGATAGAGTCCAAACAAAAACAGCAGACCAGCAAAAAGCCCTAGCAATCGGGGAATGGCATAATCCTTGAGTGCAAAACCTGGATAGAACATCGGCAACAGTAGCAAGAGTGCCCCTATCAATAAGCCCGCTTGTAATGGAGAAAAGAGCAGACGCTGGCGTAACGTCACCAGCCAAAGCCCCAATCCAATAACCAGCGAGGCAAATACCCATCCCCATGCGTTAAATGGCAGATACAGTCCTGCACCTCCGGGGTTGTGCATAAAAAAATGCATGCCCAACAACCAATAAGCGATAAAAAGTACGCCAAACACACCATTTATGTTTTTAATCATCATGCATTCCTAGCATAATTTCTGCAGATTGCCATATATCTTGGGTAGGTAATAAAAGGGCGAGCAGTTTGCAACTGCTCGCCCTGTTTGATGAAAAAAGATCGGCTCTATACAACTTTCGATTACTACAGCTCTGTCAAGCCGTAAAGACCATTCTTGCGGCTCAACATCTGGCCTCCATCCCGTGTCAAAGGAACCCATCCAATGCTTCCTTTCGCGGTTGTTGGCTTGAGCAACATCAAATCAAACGGTATCGTGACATAAATTCCTTTGGTAAAGCTACCTTCACCATACTCGTCTGCAGAAACATTGGTAAATGTTGCATACCCCCCCAAGACAACACCCGAATCAAACCGTTTTGAGAAGTCGAATGTCGCGCCTTTGTCACCAGCCAAATACTGACCTATGGAGACTTTAGCGGTGACATTACTCATGAATGGTAACTGCCAATATGCAGTAACATGTCCGGTCATCACATCGTAATCAGCCATTTTCAAGGTGTTGTTCCAGTCTCGCAGTTTCACCCAGTTTGCATCAACACCAATAGCCCAAGTCTTACCATATGGACGATAAAGCACCTCACTCCCGACCCCGGCATACATCATCTCCAAATATCCACCATAAGCTTGTCCGTACCAATCTTGAGCAAGTGGTTGCATATGGGTTAACTGCAAGTTGTTAAGTAATACATCGGAGGAGTCTACATACTCACGAATCCACGTTCGAACCCGTGGTAAGGCTGCGCCATCTGGAGGAGGAGCTTTATAATTGAACTCATCGTAGTTATTAACCAGATTAACAAACAGCGTGCTTTGCAAACTGTTGTTTTCATTTATATGCCAATCAGCATTTGCATTAATGCCTAACTGATACATATAGAAAGACTCAGCACCACCAAATGATTGCGTTAGGTCTGGGTCAAAAGAGTATGAAAATGACTTGCGCTCAGATGAGTAGATAGATTCTCCCTGAATTTTTCCTGCAGCCTGAACCGTCGATTTTTCATGTTGTTCTTCTCCCAACACTTGTACCACATTGGCACGACGAACAGATGGGAGATCGATGCGGGTTTCTTGCAACTGGAAGTTCGCCTTACGTTCAACAACATTCAGCTCATCGACCGTACCCGGCAAATAATTTGCGGCTAACAAAGAGGTTCTCTTCATCGCTTCATTCTGATCGCGATACTTGCTCTGCGTGCCGATGACAGTCACAGAATTGGTGGTTGTGTAAAATTCTGTATCCTGCCAACCAGCATTCTCTTTCAAATCGTCAGTTAGCGCCTTCCACTTCACATCAGTCATAGTGGCTGGAACTTGGTCAGGCTGATAGATGGGTCTTGGCTGGTCAATATGAGCTGGTTTCAGGTCATTAAAGTTAGTCCGAAAAGTCAGCCCCCACATCAAGGTGTTTCCTCTCTGCCAGCTTAGATGGCTATCCAGATTATCGAACACGCGGTACACCGCACCTACATTCCAAGGTGAATCTTGATGAATATGGCCAGCGAACTCCTTGCTATAATCATTGCCATCATATTCCAGCTTCAACCTGAGTCGCTGCCATGGTGTTTGATACTCAATACCACCAAAGAGTGCAGCCGGCCCATGAAACAGGCTATCAAACTCAAACTTACCACCATTACCAGAGAAGCTATTATTTCTTTGACACCAGCTATCTTTATACTCACAAAATGGGTTTTTAACATTACCACTTTCGGCCATGTTTCCCCAGCCGATACCGATAGTAAAATCAAATGGTCCATACCGCTTGCTGGCCGTCACAAATTCACTATCAAAGAGACCGGTCCCCATTAGATCTCTAAAGCCAACTGAAATCTGTGGTAGATAGTTAGATTCTTGCCAAAGACGAAACTTGAAATCCATCCCTTTGTCTTTGTAGGTTTGATCACCACTAAAATCTTCATAGTTACTATATTTTTTTGTTCTTACATCAGTATATCTCAGTGTTGCTTCAAACCAGTCAAATGGCTGCGCAGAGATAGACCATCGACGATATTGATCATTATCAACATAGTTGGCACTGAACTCACCTGTTTTAGCCATTCGTGCGGTAGGCATTTGAAGCAGACCCGCACCACCGAAATCACCTTGTGAAGGACCATAAGGATCAATAACAGACTCTGCAGCACAAACAGCTCCTGAAACAAAGATCGCAATATATTTCAATTTAGGCAGCATTATTCTGGTACTCGATTAGCAAGCAGACTGGCAATACGAATATTGATATCTTTATATTGCTCTGGAAGGATTTGGGGATCAAAACCGACAAAGAGCGTAGCACCCGCCATAGGTTCACGATGCAGTTTGTTCCAATTCGCAACAGGAACCTGGCTGATAGAACCGTCAGGCTGGATCAGAAATGCTTCATACTGCGCAGCGCCAGCCAACAAGCGGTAATCCTGCCAATAGCTTGCCAAACTGGCACCAGGCTGAAGTGGCTGTTTACTGCGACCGTTAATCAGTCCCACGAAGTAGATAAAATCGGGCCTTGAAGCAAGGAAAAGGGTGTACTGCCCTTTTAATAGTGGATTACCATGCGGGTCAATTCTGGACTTGGCAGGATCTAATGCGATTGACAAACGGCCACTGACAAGAACTTTGTCCAGCTCTTGTAGTAACTGTTGCGTTGACTGGATCAATGAACCTTTGTCACCTGCTCGCATCCAAAGTACTTGAAGTGCTTTAATATCCTTGAGCAATTGCTCTTTAGTCATCTGAAATTCCGCTATGGTCTTTTCATTCGCAATTTGTGCAGTACGCCAATAGATATCATCTGGTAATTGAACATTAAATAACAGGTCTGCAAGTCTGGCACCATCATGCAACTCAATCTTCGCTGTTGCATGACGCTCAAAAATCACGTTTACATCAGCTTGAGCCAAAGCAAAAAATGGTATGAGACCGATCGTCAGGTATCTTTTCATAATGCGTACGGCTTTAATATTGTCATTTCAATCACCGGTAATTCCGGCCCCAATTGCTGCTGGCTTTTTAATACTCTGCCCGTACTAGGCTCAAACCAATAGTAGTTATGCCAAGAGTTCTGGTCATGTCCGACACTGACCAACTCATCAATCAACATAACATCATGTGTTTTATCAAGGATTAACAACTTTTCTGGAACAGCAGATATAAACTTAGCCCGCATGTCATATCCACTCAGATAATCCTTTTCCCATTCGGCAGTATACTGCCAAGACATAGCATCCAGGTTCAAAGATATATCGGGTACATTTACCATTTTTTTCAATGGATCAGGCCAGGATGATGCCACTAAATAGAGATCATTTTCCAAACCCACCGTCTTGTGTAGCCGACCTGATTTGGTAACAAAAAGCTTATTATCAGAGCTCACCCAGCTCAATGAACCATCAGGATCTGCAAACGCAAGCACAACCAATGCCTGTGGATTATCACCCACTCGCAGATAGGCGCTCGCATAAGGTAATTCACGTATTTTTTCAGACGTAACCTCCACATCATCCATTCCCAAAAGGGCATAGCGGAGAGTTGCATAGGTATCTGAACTGGTGGCGGAACAGCCACTCAAGAGTAATAACCCCAAAGACATAAACAAACGAAGAGAAAACATAGATGGGTTACTCAGTGGAATGGGAAAATAATTGCAAAGTGACAAAAATAAGGCTGCCAATGTGGCAGCCTTATTACAATATCAAACAACTTATTTAGTAGCAGTTGTTGTGTTAGTGCTGGTACTGGTGGAGTCGTCATTGGCATTAGCAACAACAACAGCAGCCAGAGCCGCTGCACCAACGCCCACAGCAACCAGAGTGGTAGTACCTACAGCGGCAGTACCTGCTACGCCAGTGGAACCAGCAGCAGCACCTGCAGCTTCTTCAACTGCAAATGCGTTTGAAGAAACGGCCAACAAAGCAGCCAAAGTCAACGCTGATTTTTTCATTACTAATTTCCTTATTTAAAGATAACTTAACGTACTAACAGGATATCTTGAAACAGAGCACTTGGCCAGTATGAGTCGCTCAGATAGCCCTCTTATCAATGACGAGGTGTACGACCGATTGCATGACGTATCAGTACAATCATTACGCCTAACATACCACCAATCAGAGTCCCCAATACGGCGATCAACGCCCGTTTAGGTTTCGCTTTTTCCTCAACAACCACTGCAGGATCAAGGGTTTTAAATACATACTCTTGATTCACTTCTGTCAACATCAGTGTTTTTGTCTGATCCTCAATCAGCTGATAGAACACCTTCTGCATATCTGCGACCGGGGTTTTCTCAAGCTGAGCTTTGAGATAGGTAATGTTACGTGTCGCATCAGTTTGATCACGCTGCTTCATGGCCTCATTGAGATCGGCCACAAACCAGTCAACCCACTGCTTGGCAGACTCAGGAGAGTAGTACTCCACCGCCACCGTAACCAACCCTGATTTGGCATCCTTATTAATACTGGCAAGTTCACGAAATGCCTTAACTAGCTCCCAATCTGTTGGTTCCACGGACTTGCCTGGAGGTACTTCACGTACCCACTTCTTGCTGGCAACATCGTAGACATCTTCATCAATCACCAATTCACCGGTCGCCTTGTCTGTTTTGGTAACAGCCATCAACGGCACTTCCAGCTGATGTTGGCGGATAAAGTGACTTAAGAATTGGCGGGATTTCCCAATTTCGACCGCAATAGCCGTCTTGTCCTGACCACCGCCACCACTGAGATTTACACCAGCCAAGCTAGCAAGACCGCCAAATTGGGCAGCCATAGCAGCAAGCCCACCTCCTTGCTGCTCCGTAGATGGGGCAAGCAAAGCCTCTGAACGATAAATATTTGGCAGTGAGAGTGCAAAAATGACAGCAATAACCGCACCAACCAAGGTACTGGCGACTACCCACCACTTACCACGCCAAAGCGCCGCGAATAATTCACGCAAATCGATTTCATCTTCCTTCCCTCCGTTCATTGCCAAGGTTAAAGGAGGATATTCTTTTACTTGTGCCATAACAAACCAGATCTCAGAAGAGTCAGGTGACCTTCACCACCTGACTGAATAGGTGACCAAATAAACGATACAATTACTTGATTGCACTCCACGCGACACCCAGTTGATAGAGGACCTGTGTTGCAGAGGTCATGATACTCAGGTTATCCAGATAATCAGAATCAACTGGTACCACGATGGTATCCCCTGGCTCCAGGCCTTTGCGACTACCAAACCAGCTATCACCAGGCAGCATTACACTACCATTTGCTTTGATCACGTAGATACGGTCGGTATCAGCCTGTTTCTTGGTTCCCCCAGCACGGCTCAAGTAATCATTAACACTCAGGTTACCGTCATAAACATGTGAGGAGGGGAATTGCACCATCCCCTGAATAGAGACCACATTTTGCAACGCAGGCACATAAAGCTTGTCGCCATCTTGCAGCATCACGTCAGCCTGCTTGTCTCCAGACAAAACCGCCGGCATATCGATGGTCATGCGACCGACAGCCTTGCTGTTTTCCAGCTGATTTACCACCGTCATCGCCTCTGCAGGCGAGCTGTTGTAGTTAGCGATACTGGATTGACGACGCAGTGTCATCGTCGCGATCTCTTGCTTTAGCTCATCACGCAGCAACGCGATTCGTTCTGCTTCCTGTTTACGCAGGGCTTCACGGGCAAATACAGCACCATTCGGATTGGCATAGGGGGTTATACCACCAACACGCAGGATCAAATCATGCAAACTTTCTCCACGACGAACCGTATAAGTTCCCGGATACTTCACCTCGCCAAACACCTGTACAGTTGCTTCTTCACGCCACTGAGGATGAGGCAATACGTTCAAACTGTCTTTTGATTGCACCAACGGCGAACCGATTACCCGATTTGCAGTTGCCAAATCCAGACGCTGATTTTCAATTGCAATATCATTCCCTCGCTCACTCACGCGAGATAACTCAATCACATTCGCCTGTTCGTTAAACCCGCCAGCAGCCATGATCAAATCATGGGTTCGACTATAAGGCGTCAAGGGATAAACACCCGGATATTTAACCTCACCACGCACTTCAGCAATCTGTACAGGTTTACCTTGTGCTGCTTGTGCTTTCAAACGCTCAATAACCGGAGCAAGCAAAGCTTGACGAGAGGCACCAACTAACGCCTCAGTCTTGGTCGTATTAGACACACTAGCCAAAGTCATCTTATCTTCTTTAGCCAATTGAGCACGACTAACATCAGCACCTGTACTGTCGTCTACCGCATTGGCTTGCTGCTCAAGGCGTTGGTTAGCCTGATTGTCGATACTTGTCGAAGAGCTCTGAGAGCTCACCACCTGCTTCAGCCGATCGGTTGCATCATTGCTGAAAATAAGCACCTGATCCCTCGGCTGCAAACGAATGTCATCTTCCCCGCCCGGCATTTGCAACACTCGGCCCAGATTGAATTGCAGCACCTCGATATTACGTTGCGCATCCACCTCACGCACAACCAGGGCATAATTCAGGTCAGTGACCGATGTCAGATCGCGGTCGGCACTTTGCAACACGCGACTGATCCGCATTCCCGGCTGAAAGCTGAAGACACCTTCACGAACTACGGCACCTTTTACCACAATCGCCTGGCTATATTCGGTGCTGCTCGGCTTGACCGTGACTTTGTCGCCATCACGCACAACAAACAGGCGATCATGCTGATTTGACAAGTTCAGGTTAAATACCCGCATCCCGGTTTCACCATAACGGGTCACCGAGACCTCTTTAAGTGCAGCAGCCTTCATACCGCCCGCCAACCCAAGCACATTAACCAGGGCTGCGGGACCACTCAATTCATAAATAGCGGGGCGTTTAACCAAACCATCGATACTCACTTCACTGCCTTTAGCAGGGATAAACACCGTATCACCGGAGCGCAGACGGATATCCTGGCTGGTATCGCCCCAGACCAACATTTTGTAGAGGTCGACATCGATCACTTTTTGCCCTGCACGCTTGACCTGGATCTTGCGCAGCGACCCCACAGTATCTATACCACCCGCAGCCTGCAGAGCCTGGGTCACCGTAGCCATCCCATTGACGTTGTAAGCACCGGGGCGATAGGCATCACCCATCACAAAAACCTGCATAGTGCGTAGAGCGCCAAAACTGATAAATGCCTCTACTCCAATTTTTTGCTCTTTGATCCGGTTTTCCAGTTCACTGCGTAGTTGCTGGAAAGTCTGGCCACTGGCAGCAATAGGACCAAGGGAAGGGAAATCGATAAATCCCTCACGACCAATCGCCAGGGTATAACTCGCATTCTCCTTTCCATAGAGCTGAACCCGGATCTCGTCACCCGGCCCCATCACATAATCGTCTGCAACCGGCATATCCACCACGGGCACATCTGTCAGAGGTTCCCCGGCAAAAACGCTATAACCAAAAGGCTGTAATGCCCCCTCTTGCACTACACCTGCGACCAAAGGCCGCTGAGACTCTTGGCTGTAATCCACTTCACGTGGAGCAGCTACAGGAACAGTTTTGACCGGAGTGACAATGCTTTGGCTGGCACTCCCTCCCAATTGGGACGAGTCGATACCATACTGAGCAGCCAGCGCCTGCTGCTGGGCAGGAGATAATTGTTTAAATTTTGCCATCATCTCAGGCGTGATTTGTGGTGCAGCCATAACTGGCAAGCCCATCAAAGCCAGTGAGAGAAGCAATCCCTTTTGTTTCATTTTAGTTATTCCACCCAATACCCATAAAAATAAACACCATGATAACCATGAGCAAAAACAGCGGCATGGTAGCATTAAGCACTAACGAAGTCATATCCAAGTGAATAGCATTCAAACTCTATGCTCAAACAAAAACATCATGCCCCTTCTGATCGATGAAAGGCATGCCGTACCAGCACAATCGCAACGCCTAACATACCACCCAGCAGGGTTGCCAATACAATAATTAGCGGACGTTTTGGGTTGTCACGGGTAAACGGTTCTTCCGGTGAGTCGATCATGTTAAACGACGCAAACTCAACATTTTGAAGTTTCAATGCCTTTAAACTACTTAATTGCAGACGAATCTTCCCTAATTCAGGGTTAAGCAGTTCAGGGTCTTTAATCTCATTCAATATGCTCAACTTTTCAGCTAACCCTTTAGCACCTAGCTGAATATTGAAAATTTCTTGGCTATCGATCCGTTCAAGAGGCACATCTACACCGGCCGCCTTACTGATACGCAAACTATATCTAACCCGCTGAAGCTCTTCCTGCCTTTTCAACAATGTATCAGTTTTGACATTGTCATATTGTGCAGCCAGAGTTTTTATTCTGTTCTGCCATATGGATTGTAATTCTGCATTTTTGCGTTTGAGTTGCTGCTGTTGAACAAATTCAATATATTTTTTCAGTCGCTGCAGAGCAAGCGCAGGCGTTTCAGCAGAGACATTTAAAGTTATATCTTGGCTTATTTTATCCAGAGCCTTAGCAGATATGGAATCAGCTAACTTACTCATTAACAGAAGTTCACTGCGCTTATCGGATACTCCTGATTTCTCCATCTCGGCCGCGTAGACACCATCTTGTGTCAAAAATGCCCGCTTATTATCCATGCTATTAAATGCTGAAATAAAACTTTTGTAAATAGCGGATTTCTCAAGCGAAGAAAATACAGCTGCCGATGGAGGTGCCCCGTAGTTGGACATTATTACTTGTATTTTATCCACAGCCAATTGTAGTGCCTCTACTTGAGATACTGATGGCTCCGAAATAAGGGCCTGACTGGTCCATACCTGACGCGCAGTCATGGCGTAAAAAATACCCGCAACAGCAAACGCACCGGTTACTAACAATATCAATACTTTTTGACGCCACAGCACAAGCAGCAGCTCTCGCAGATCGATCTCGTCTGATGCGGGTGCCTGCGTCCACTGGCTAGGAATAACCGGTGTTTTCTCGCTCATTTTTTCTCTCTCTCGAATATCTATATTAAAATGACTGACAACAGTAAATAGTACTAAGGCATATCGATGAAATCGGTCGCCAGGCGATCTTTATCAGATAGCAGCAAGGGAAATTGCTCAGATAACGGCCATGTTATCGCCAGATGCGCGCTATCCCATCGAATAGCAGCTTCATCATCGGGAAGATAATAATCGCTGCATCTATAAAAAACATCCGCACTGTCACTTAGCACATAAAAACCGTGCGCAAAACCGGGCGGGATCCAGATAAGTTCCCCTATATCTGCATTTAATAGACAACCCAGCCATTGTCCATACGTAGGAGACGCGGGTCTAATATCAACCGCCACATCAAAAATGCTACCGCTGATGACCTGTACCAGCTTACCCTGTGGTCGGCTACGCTGGTAATGCAAACCACGCAATGTGCCCCCAACAGAACGGCTCAGATTGTCTTGCACCAGCGGATAATGGCCGCAGTGTTGTTCAAACTCATCTTGACGAAAACACTCGCGAAACTGACCACGATGATCTGAAAAAGTAGTGGGCGTAAGGATTATCACCCCTTCCAACGATGTTGTACGATATTGCATTGATAAATCCACCTAGAAAAGAATCTATTGAGCTCTTGCTGACTTTTTAAGTATCAGAACAGTAGCTTGACAGCTTCTCCTTCTGCTCGCAAATTTCTCTAAATAGCGGTTCCGAATAGTAGATCACAGGAGGAAAGGAACTCAGTCCAGTTGATTTGACTCCATAGTTCCAAACACTTTTCCCGCTTAGGGTTGTGATACCCAACTGCGCAGAAATTCCCGAGGTGAGCGGTATCCCAAGGCACTGTGCGGGTAGTGCTCGTTGTAATGCTCGAACGCGATGGCTAAATTGCCTACCGCAGTCCGGTTTTGGCATCATCTCGATATAGTCGCGCTTCACCGTCTTCACGAAGCTCTCCGCCATTCCGTTGCTCTGTGGACTTCTCACCGCCGTTGTTCTGCTACCACCCGATTTCTCGTACAAACGCTCGGGTCTCATAGGCTCGATACGCCGAACCATTATCTGTCAGCCACTCTACTGGGAATGTAGGCAATACATCCCCAAAGCGACGTTCGACAGACCTCGGCATGATATCTTGCACTGTGCTGCTATCGTAACCTCCTGTGCTGGCGGCCCAGCCCAATGTGTAGTGGTCAACTAAATCCGGGCACTTGGTTAGGCTGCGTTCTCAAAATGCTGGTTTTCTGTCCACCAATAGTTCCCGTAAGTAACGAAGGCAGAAAGGCAGCAAAACTTCCCGCCAGCTTTTCATACCGCGTTGAGGATCGGCGAAACTTTTTCAGCCATCCGAAGCACCGTTCGACCACATTTCTCCTACGATAACGAGCTTTGTCTAGCACCAGTGGACGTCCCTTATGGGGCCGTTGCTGGTCGCTGCGTTGCGGGATAACCACTTTTATCTTTCTACTCCGGAGTTCAGCCCGCAGAGCCCTTCTGCTATAGGCCTTATCTGCGGCAAGATAAGTTGGCCGAGTGCGATAAAGGCCTGATGAAGTCGGGATCCTTGCCATGACCAACGCACTTATCGCATATCTGATTTCTGCTGATTGCCCCAGCGAAAGGCAAAACCCCAGCGGTAAACCATTACCATGAGTGACCAAGTGAATTTTGCTGCCAAAACCACCACGAGAGCGACCAAGAGCTTGATTTACCGGAGTGCTTTTTTAGGCGATCCGGCAGCATCTTTTGATGCCCTGACATTGGAACAGGTCAAAGTCGATAAGCCCTTCTTCATTGAGATGCAGTTGCAGCGCAGCGCAGCGCAGCGCAGCAAGTATGGCATCGATATGACCTGTATCAGCCAACGTCGAAAGGTGTTGTAGACCGAGCTCCATGGGCCAAAACGTTCTGGTAGATCTCGCCAGGGTGCGCCGGTGTGAAGTATCCAGAGAATACCATCAAGCACTTGGCGTGGCTCACGAGTAGGGAGTCCTCTTATGCGGCAGCATAGAGGAAGGGGCTCGATAAGCCCCCATTGCTCATCGGTCAACTGATAACGACGGGACACTGCACAGTGTCTTAAGCTGTTGAGAAGATTTGAGATTTGAGATTTGAGATTTTATAATTATCACTTTAAGAACACAGCCTTGCGTCACAAATCAGACCGCGTGGTGAGCAACCGTAGCAGGTATTGACCATATCCATTTTTCGCCAGCGGATTGGCAAGCGATCTCAACTGGTCGGCATCGATAAATCCCTTGCGTAAGGCGACCTCCTCTGGACACGCAACCTTTAATCCCTGACGCTTTTCGATGGTCTGAATAAAGTTGCTCGCTTCAATCAGGGCTTCATGAGTGCCGGTGTCAAGCCAAGCATAGCCGCGCCCCATTATGGCGACCGTCAATTGCCCTGTTGCAAGGTAGTGATTGCTGAGATCTGTTATTTCCAGCTCCCCACGTAGGGACGGCTTCAGGCTCTTGGCGATCTCCACCACACTGTTGTCATAGAAATAGAGGCCGGTGACCGCATAGTTGCTCTTTGGCTCCAGTGGCTTCTCCTCCAGAGAGATAGCGGTACCCTCTTTATCAAATTCCACCACCCCATAACGCTCGGGGTCATGCACATGGTAGGCAAAGACGGTAGCGCCACTCTCTTTGGCCGCTGCGGCCTCCAGTTGCCTCTGCAAGTCGTGACCGTAGAAGATGTTGTCCCCCAGCACCAGCGCACAGGGGTCTGACCCGATAAACTCTTCACCCAGAATAAAGGCTTGTGCCAACCCGTCCGGTCTTGGCTGGACCTTGTATTGCAGGTTCAGCCCCCACTGGCTGCCATCCCCAAGCAATTGCTCAAAGCGAGGAGTATCTTGCGGTGTGCTGATGATCAAAATATCGCGAATACCGGCCAGCATCAGGGTGCTGAGCGGGTAGTAGATCATCGGCTTGTCATAAATGGGCAGCAGCTGCTTGCTCACCGCCATGGTGACCGGATAGAGACGGGTGCCTGAGCCACCGGCCAGAATGATGCCTTTACGTTTGGTCATGATGCTTGTTTCTTATTTTTAAATTGCAAAAGAAAAAGGTGGCTTGCAGCCACACCTTTTACGTTTTATCTCTTGCCAGCCAAGGATGCACTCAACACATCCCTGACCAGGGATTTACTTGCCGAGGATCTCGGTCAACATCCGCTCTACACCGACGGTCCACTCCGGCAGCACCAGATCGAAGGTGCGCTGGAATTTGCCAGTATCAAGGCGGGAGTTATGGGGGCGTTTGGCCGGGGTCGGGAAAGCGCTGGTCGGCACCGCATTGAGTTGCGTCACTGCCAGTTCAACCCCGGCCTCTCTGGCTTTGGCAAACACCAGCTGGGCGTAATCAAACCAGGTTGTGGTACCGGAGGCAATCAGATGGTACAGCCCGGCGACCTCGGGTTTGCGCTGCGCCACGCGAAGAGCATGGGCAGTACAATCGGCCAGCAACTCGGCACCGGTCGGGGCACCGAACTGGTCATTGATGACCGACATCTCGCTACGCTCTTTGCCAAAGCGCAGCATGGTCTTGGCAAAGTTGGCCCCCCGAGCGGCGTAAACCCAGCTGGTGCGGAAGATCAGGTGACGGGAACAAAGCGCGGCCCCTTGCTCACCCGCCAGCTTGGTTTCGCCATAGACGTTAAGCGGGGCGGTTGCATCGGTTTCCACCCAGGGCCGCTCACCGCTGCCATCGAATACATAGTCGGTGGAGTAATGCACCAGCCAGGCACCCAATGCTTCCGCTTCTTTGGCTATCGCTGCCACGCTGGTCGCGTTGAGCAGCTCGGCAAACTCCCGCTCACTTTCGGCCTTGTCGACTGCAGTATGGGCCGCGGCGTTGACAATCACGTCCGGCTTGATCAGACGTACAGTGTCGGCCACCCCCGCCGGATTGCTGAAATCGCCGCAATAGTCAGTGGAGTCAAAATCTACCGCAGTGATGCGGCTCAGTGGTGCCAGTGCTCGTTGCAGCTCCCAGCCTACCTGGCCGTTTTTGCCAAACAGCAGAATATGCATCAGGCACGCTCCCCATCGTTTTGTTCAATAGAGGAATAGTGCTGTTCAATCCAAGATTGGTAGGCGCCGCTCTTGACGTTGCTGACCCACTGCTGGTTATCCAGATACCACTGCACGGTTTTGCGAATACCGGATTCAAAGGTCTCTTGCGGTTGCCAAGCAAGCTCACTGCTCATCTTGGTCGCATCGATGGCATAGCGGCGATCGTGACCTGGGCGATCCGCCACATAGGTGATTTGATCGCGGTAAGAACTCGCTTTCGGCACCATCTCGTCCAGCAAATCGCAGATGGTGTGTACCACCTCCAGATTCTGCTTCTCATTATGACCGCCGATATTGTAGGTCTCCCCCACCAAGCCCGTGGTTACCACCTTGTAAAGCGCGCGCGCGTGGTCCTCCACATAGAGCCAGTCACGGATCTGGTCGCCCTTGCCATAGACCGGCAACGGCTTGTCATCCAGCGCATTGAGGATGACCAGCGGGATCAACTTCTCGGGGAAGTGATAAGGGCCGTAGTTGTTGGAGCAGTTAGTGACCATCGTGGGCAGGCCATAGGTGCGGCGCCAGGCGCGCACCAGATGGTCGCTGGAAGCCTTGGAGGCAGAATAGGGACTGCTGGGGGCGTAGGGGGTGGTCTCAGTAAAAAGCGGCAATGGTTCATCGGCAGCCACTTCATCCGGATGGGGCAGATCACCATATACCTCGTCAGTGGAGATATGGTGGAAGCGGAAAGCCGCCTTGCGTACCTCGTCCAGACCGTTCCAGTAAGCGCGAGCCGCTTCCAGCAACATATAGGTGCCGACGATATTGGTCTCGATAAAGTCAGCCGGGCCTGTGATGGAGCGGTCAACATGGCTTTCGGCAGCCAGATGCATCACGGCATCCGGCTGGTGCAGGGCAAACACCCGATCCAGCTCGGCACGGTTGCAGATATCCACTTGCTCAAACACATAACGCTCGCTTGACGATACATCGGCCAGGGATTCCAGATTGCCAGCATAGGTGAGTTTATCGAGATTGATAACGGAATCTTGGGTATCACGGATAATATGGCGCACCACGGCAGAACCGATAAAGCCGGCACCACCGGTCACGAGGATTTTTAACATATTTAAGCGATAATTTCTGCAATATAAGGGTGACTTACAATACATGGTTGAAAGCCACACACTGAAAGCGCATTGTCCCTGATGGGGACGGAGGATAGCGTCGGCCCAAACAAGCTATTGATCCTCAACATGTTGTCCCTCTGTCCATTTATCAACCCCATCATTCACGCAAAATGGTGCGTGCCGTAAGGCAAGCCGTTTAATGCATCGGCTGATGACTCTCTGAATTAAGAAAATCAATGTCCTCGACCACACCTAGGCTAGGTTCATGCGACAAAGTATTTTTTGCCTGCCACACCAGATCACAGATCCCGTCGGTAGGATTAAAACCGGTAGGCATACTTAACAGCAGGCTACGGATCTGCTCATGATCAAAGCGGAAACACGCGCTATCGAGCTCGGCCAAAAACGCCCGCAGTTGTGGCCATGGCAACATCGATTCTGAGGCTTTCATTATCCGGGGATGGGCAGTGCCCTCAACCTGCTCACCAATTAATAACTCTTCAAATAGCTTCTCACCGGGGCGCAAGCCGGTGATTTTAACCTCGATATCACCTGTGGGGTATTTGTCGCTCTTGAGCTTCAGGCCACTCAAACGAATCATCCGGTGCGCCAAATCAATGATCTTCACTGGCTCTCCCATGTCCAACACAAACACATCCCCACCCTGCCCCATGGCTCCCGCCTGGATCACCAATTGCGATGCCTCGGGAATGGTCATGAAATAACGAATGATGTCGGGGTGGGTCAAAGTCAAAGGGCCACCATCGCGGATCTGCTTACGAAACAGTGGCACAACAGAACCTGAAGAGCCCAGAACATTACCAAAACGCACCATACAAAAGCGGGTTTTCTGCTGCGCAGCTGCCAACGATTGCAGCACCAGTTCTGCCAATCGCTTGGTGGTACCCATGGTATTAGTGGGACGCACCGCCTTATCAGTCGAAATCAAAACAAAGGTTTCAACCTTGGCTCTGATAGCCGCCTGAGCACAGTAAAGAGTGCCAAAAACATTATTGCGCACCCCCTCAACCACGTTGTATTCAACCAAAGGGACATGCTTGTAAGCCGCTGCATGGTAAACCGTCTGGATCTGGAAGGTACTCATCACCGCTTGCAAACGATGTTGCCGCTGCACCGACCCCAGCAGTGGCACTATCTCAACCTGCAACCCTTCTTGCCGGCTTATTTCTTGCAACTCTTTATCAATGGCATATAGACCATATTCAGAAAGTTCAAACAACACTAGTTGCGCAGGGTTGCAACGGATTATCTGGCGACACAATTCAGAACCGATGGAGCCGCCCGCTCCCGTCACCATTACCCGTTTACCAGATATATTGGCATTGATCAGTTCAGGGATCGGGGCAACAGCATCACGCCCCAGCAAATCCTCAATACTGACCTCTTTAAGCTCATCGATATGAGCATTTCCCTCAACCAGATCTGCCATACCAGGGATAGAGAGAACCTCACATGGGCACTGCTCCAGTCGATTGATCACCGCTTGCCTGACACTACGAGAAGCACTCGGCATAGCCAGCAAGATTTTTTTAATATCAAAGCGCTCAATCAATGCCTCGATAGCGTCAGTACTGTGAACGTTCACCCCCTGAATCACGGTCTTTACCAATGCGGAATCATCGTCGACAAACGCCACTGGCAGGTACTCCTGACCTTGATTCAACGCAAGTTGCAACTGCCGCCCAGAAGAACCTGCACCATAAATCAGTACCGCCACTCGTTGCTGACCACTTCGCTGAACCAGAGCCCGGAAAAACAGCCGCACCCCACCGATCAGCAACACCGAAAAAGCAAAATAGATAACAGAAACAGTACGAGGAAGTGGAACACCCATAAAAAACGCCAGCATAACCAACGACATCGTGGAAAGTAGAGCACCAAGCGACACAGTCCACAACACCTTGAAACCGACATAACGCAATACAGCGCGATACAGCCCCAACCGTATGAATATAACGATAGTGATCGGTAGTAACAACGCCAGCATTTGCCAGTGCAGCAGACTCTGCAATGGAATATTGTCATCAAGGCGTACCCAATAACCGCCCCAGAATGCCAAAGTTAGCAATAGCAGATCAGCACAGACGCTAATTCCCCGTTTATAAACACGGGGTATAGCCAAGAAAGAGGTCAACATAATGGCATCATCTCGTTAATAGCGGTAAGTAAGATAAGGTGAAGCTACTCGGTACAAGATTATTTGGATCCAACTGCATCGCCTGCACCGCAACCAGTTGCAGTCATGATGATATAACGAAAGTAGCTAGTTAAGGTGAGGGTATCAATCATCTGCCGATCTATTTTGGCAAGCAATGCAGGGGTCGACATATCGATATTTTGTACCTGTGCCAAGCCGGTAATCCCAGGTAACACCTCATAAACCCCTAAGGCATCCCGCTCATTTATCAGCTCCTCCTGATTAAAGAGATTAGGTCTCGGCCCAACCAAACTCATCTCACCTTTAAGCACATTGATTAGTTGTGGAAGTTCATCAATTTTAGTCTTGCGTAGAAAGGCACCTAACTTGGTGATCGAACTTGTGCTCGCCAAGTGGCTCGCCACCGACTGGGTATCGACCGACATAGTACGAAATTTAATCAACTTGAATGGTTTTTTGTAACGCCCAACACGTTCTTGTACAAAAATGGGGGAACCTGTGTCAAATAAGCCAATAAAGCTAACGATGAGCAACACTGGCCATAACAACAGTAGACCGAATAATGCGGCGAGAAAATCTAAGAGACGAAACATGATTACCTGCTACTTTTTGATTGAAGAAATGCAACTGCTGTTTTTTTAAACCCCTCTTGCATTGTTTCTTTGGGTATCCAATCTAGGGTTTCTTTCGTATGGGTGATATCAACCTGCAATGAGCCGGTCAATCTATCCACTATATCCGACTTGCTAAATAGCTTACCAGCCACCGCATAGCACCAGACAGGAACAGGTATTTGCCACGTTGGTTTTCCAAGTGCTATCGCCATTTCACGGACCATCTCTGATGTTGAAACATCATGGTCATCTGAAACCAAGAAAGTTTGATTTGCAGCTTTAGGATGTTCAATACAAGTAATGATCAAATCAACTAAATTCGTAACCGAAACCAAGCTTCTCTTATTATTACAAATACATGCGAAAGGAAGTGGGATACCTTTCAAGACAATACCCAAAAGCGATGCAAAATTTGCTTTAACTGCAGGTCCATAGACCAAAGTTGGCCGAATGATAACAACTTCCATGCTTGTCTCTCGAGACAGTTCGAACAACGCTTGCTCAGCTTCCATCTTCGATTGTCCATATGCATCTAAAGGTGCTGGTATATCAAATGCAGTGAATTTAGGCTTACTTGTTGTTGACTCACCATTGACTTTAATTGAGCTGATGAAAATAAATCGTTTGACTCCATACTTTACAGCTTGCTGTGCAAGATTCAAAGTTCCGGCGACATTGACTCGTCTGTATTCAGACAATGGGTCAGGAACATCGTCCGACATAATATGAGCTCGAGCAGCACAATGAATAACCGTATCGGTATCTCTAAGTGCAACAGAAAAATCCGTAGCACCATTAACGTCACCGACAAAGATAGTGTTTACATCAGTCTCGGGTGTATCTTTCCTAGTAGTCACAACCACTTGAATTTCTGACTGTTTTTTTAGCCTTGCTAGCAAAGTTGAACCAACGAAACCTGTCGCACCGGTAAGTAGAACCTTAGCCATGTTCAAGTCCTCTATCACCCACAACCAACTCAGTCAAATCATTCACAAATACATCAAAGCCTAGGCGAGCTTTCAAGATATCTCGATCCATGTTGAGCTGCACATTACTATATTCATCATGTTCAATGGCAAAGAAAAATTGGCGTAGTGAGTCAACGCAGGGTTCAACAACGACACCAATAGCATTTGTTGTTACCCATTTTGCAACGCTGGTATTACAACCACAAACAGCAATAATCTTTGCTCCGGCAAGAATATAAGACGAAGACTTGCTAGGAAATGCAAATTTAGTTACGTCATCCTCAATGGGCAGTAGTGCCCATTCATAGTCAGCACTTAACTGTGCGGCTTCTGATGCAGAAACCAACCCTTTGTAGGTAACATTGACATGCTTTTCCGCAAGCTTCTCCAACTCACCAGCATATACGCCAGCCCCAGCAAATACAAAGGGTAATGTCCCACCAGCTTGACAATACTGATCAATCGCCTGGATTATCAGGGGTATACGTTGCAAGCGTCCCGCATTGCCACAAAAGGTAAAGCCAACCTTTTTAACATCAGGAACAATAACATGCTCAAAGGAAACAGATGGATTAACAAGAGTTTTGATCGGTACTCTTGTTGAAGAGCGCTCTTTTATTTGTTCAGCCATTTGATCTGTAATAGTGATCAGCGAATCCGCACTTCGCATTGTAAGTGAGTCCATGGACTTTAACAGGCGAAACAACATTGGCTGAACAGGCATGACAACATTCGCGGCCTCAGGATGTATATCCTGTAAGTGATAAACAAATTGCGCACGAAAAAGCTTGCAATAAATCATTACAATAAAAGGAACCAATACTGGAGGATCAGTAGAAACGTATACCTTCTTCGGACGCTTAAGCAATAAAATGGAAAATACCCACAACATGAAATAAACAGCATCTGCTACACGACGAAGAATGCTACTACCTGAAACAGAAAGCGCATGACAAGGGTAAAAATTAACACCCAAGCCACGCTTCTCGCGTGTAAGATACGCTTTAATTCCGGCATGATCCTGCAAAATAACACCCACGTTTTTGGATAGTGATTGTTGTTCGGCGAAGCGCATAAGCGCTTCACCGATAACAGGGTAAACCGGCCAGAAACTGCGATTAATAATCACCAAATCTAAACGTTTAAGCATTAATACTGTTTCCATACAGTACGCATCACATAATCCCGATAGCTATGCACAATTCGTACGATCTTATCGGAAACATTTGGCATGCTGTAATCATATACGGGGCGTAATAACCGCTCATCACCCATAGGTTGCGAGTCCAAAACCTGTAACGCTTGTAATACCCGCTCAATCTCGAGCCCAACCATCATCACCGAGGCTTCTTCAAACGCTTCCGGGCGCTCATGGGCTTCCCTGATATTCAGCGCAGGAAAGTTCATGATAGAAGATTCTTCACTTATAGTCCCACTGTCGGAGAGCACTGCCTTGGCGGATTTCTGCAGTTTGTTATAGTCATGAAAACCTAATGGCTTTAACAACTGTACCAAGGGGTTAAACTCAAGCCCTTGCTCCTCGATACGCTTACGGGTTCGTGGATGGGTGGAAACAATCACTGGATAGCCATATTTTTCAGCCAAACCATTCAAAATCTGGCCCAACTTTATCAGATTTTTTGGTGAATCGACGTTCTCTTCACGGTGAGCGCTGATCACAAAAAATTTGCGTGCTTCGAGTTGCAAGCGGCTTAATATATCTGAGCCGTCAATCTGCGACATATAGTTGTTGAGCACTTCAAACATCGGGCTACCGGTTTTAATGACGCGATCAGCAGGTATACCCTCTGCCAGTAAATAGTCACGAGCAATGCTGCTGTAGGTCAAATTAATATCGGCGGTGTGATCCACAATGCGGCGGTTAATTTCCTCCGGTACGCGCATATCAAAGCAGCGATTACCAGCCTCCATATGGAAGGTGGGAATTTTACGGCGCTTGGCCGGGATGACCGCCATACAACTGTTGGTATCACCGAGCACAAGCATGGCATCGGGGTTAACCTCAGCCAATACCTTATCCACTCCGATTATCACATTCCCTATAGTTTCAGCTCCGGTGCTGCCTGCTGCACTCAAAAAATAATCTGGCTTGCGCACGCCAAGGTCGTCAAAAAAAACTTGGTTTAATTCAAAATCATAATTTTGGCCTGTGTGTACCAAGATATGGTCGCAATGTTCATCTAACGCGGCTAGCACTCGCGATAAACGGATAATTTCTGGGCGTGTGCCCACGACTGTCATTACTTTCATTTTGTTTTTCATCATAGTCAACAGGCTCATGCTAATGGGCAGGCAATAGTGTCAGGCTTGCTACGGTCAAAAATCTCGTTTGCCCACAGCATTACGATTAACTCTTCGTTACCAATATTAGTGATATCGTGCGTCCAACCTGGTACGGTTTCGATAATTTTATTCTCATCAGCATCAACGGTGATTGAATACTCCTCACCGGTAATGATCTGCTTAAAGCGATATTTCGCAACCCCTTTAATCACTAAAAACTTTTCATTTTTGGTGTGATGATAATGGCCACCACGAGTCACTCCAGGATGAGCGGTGAAAAAAGAAAATTGCCCTGTAGATGGGGTTTTTAACATTTCAACAAAGCTGCCACGTGGATCGGTATAACCCGGTACAGTATAGGCAAAGTCACTGGGTGAAAAATAACTTAAATAGGTAGAATATAGGGCTCGCATTAGCCCAATCCCAACCTCTTCAGTGGTCAAGTTAATCCGGCTTTGTTTAAATTTCTGCAAAGTCTCAGCCACAGCCCCTACAGTGGTGTGATAAACAGGCTCTACGTCTTTATAACCACCTTGTTGATAATCATCCCTTAGCAAATTGATAAAGCTGGCACACACATCATCGATATAGACCAACGCTAAAGGCGCATTAGCATCATGTATTTTGATGGGTAAATCATGCACGGTATTGTAACAAAAAGTAGCAACTGCCGAGTTATAGTTTGGGCGACACCATTTACCAAACACATTGGCCAAGCGATACACATACGCTTGGCTACCCGTTTGATGCATATAATCAAGAGCGACTTGCTCTGCTGCCGCCTTGCTTTTTCCATAGGCATTGTCGCGATCAGCTTGAATGGATGACGTTAATACAAGCGGGATGCGGCGGCCAGTCTCACTTAACAAGGAAACCAGGCGTTGGGTTAAATCGGTATTGCCTTGGGAAAATTCAATTTCATCTTTAGGTCTGTTCACACCAGCCAAATGAAATACAAATTCGGTTTTGGCAACCATATCTGCGAGATCAGCATAAGAATGGTCTTGCTCAAAACATGTCACATCCGTAAAGCCTTGTTCGGCTAAAAATATCCGCAGGTTTTTGCCAATAAATCCATTGGCGCCAGTGACAAGAATTTTCATTTATACTCCTTCTGGCACGATCAGACTGCCAGCCTCAATATCCCTGATAAAATCGAGTTTATGCAGCAGTTTGACCATACCGGCTACATCTAAACGCTCGGTGTTGTGAGAATTGTAATCTTCAACAGCCGACAAATCCTTTTCACCTTCTTCGTTGTACTTGGAGTAGTTCAAATCACGATTATCGGATGGAATACGGTAATAGCCGCCCTGATCTTCAGCCACAAACATCTCTTCACGGCTACACAGGGCCTCATAGAGCTTTTCACCATGGCGGGTGCCAATCACATTGACCTGATGGTCAGGTTTTTTGGTGATTTGCAGCAACGCATTAACCAGCACATCGATAGTGGCCGCTGGTGCTTTTTGAACAAAGATGTCGCCGTTGGTGCCATGTTCAAAGGCGTGCAACACCAGATCGACCGCATCATTGAGCGTCATCATAAAACGTGTCATGTTTGGATCGGTAACGGTCAGCGGATCACCGTTGATGATTTGACGCAAGAACAAGGGGATTACCGAGCCACGGGAAGCCATCACGTTGCCATAACGGGTAGTACTGATTACTGTCTTGGCCGGATCAACGTTACGTGATTTAGCTACGATCACCTTTTCCATCATCGCCTTGGAGATCCCCATGGCATTGATAGGGTATACTGCTTTGTCGGTGCTTAAACAAACAATCCGTTTAACTTCATTTTGAATCGCCGCTTCCAATACATTCTCAGTACCCAATACGTTGGTCTTCACCGCCTCCATTGGGTAAAACTCACAGGAAGGAACCTGTTTTAGCGCGGCTGCGTGATAGATATAATCGACACCACGAGTAGCATTAAGAATACTCCGATAATCGCGCACATCACCAATATAAAATTTCAACTTTGAATTATTATATTTTTTACGCATATCATCTTGCTTTTTTTCATCGCGAGAAAAAATGCGAATTTCTTTTATATTTGTTTCCAAGAAACGATCTAACACTGCATTACCGAATGAACCAGTACCACCGGTAATCAGGAGGATTTTATTATTAAACATGACATCTTCCATATATTTTTTCGTATTTCTTAGTTTGAGAAGGATAGTTTATTAAAACAGCTCGATATGAACCTTTGAAAACAAATAGACTACCAGCAGCAACGCCTAAAAGACCATTTTCGAAAACAACATCCCCAAGATCATCTAAACTTCCAGCGCCCCCCATAACAGTAAAAGGAACTAAACACACCGATTTCAACATCTTAATAACATCCATCGGCATGCCTTTCATTGTACCTTCATGATCAATAAAATTGATAACTATTTCACCGGCACCTAAAGCTTGCATTTTAGTTATAACATCGAGCGGATTACATTTTGTGTTATGTTTACCGTTGTGAATCCAAACCTCATAATTCTTACTAAACAATTTTTTCTTGACATCTAAAACGACTACAACACTCTGACTACCAATTTCAGTAGCCATTTCAGAGATCAGTTGTGGATTATTCAATGCGGCAGCACTAACTGCAACTTTCTCAACACCTAGAGAAGATATTCGCTTCGCTTGTTCTACCGTTTTCACACCACCACCATAACACAGCGGCATCCGGCACTCTGCAGCAAGTAATCGGATACGCTCATAATTTGGCTCAAGATTTTGAACTGTTGCATCAATATCTAAAACAACAAGTTCATCAGCCTCTTTTTCATTGAAAATTCTAACAGCATTAATCGGATCACCTATATACTTAGCATCTTTAAACTTAGTAGTTTTAACTAAACCGTTATCATGGATAAGCAAACAAGGTATTAATCTAGGTCTGAGCATAATTATAACTCCGCAAAATTCCTTAATAATTGCTCGCCAAAATGATGGCTTTTCTCTGGATGAAACTGTACACCAAATATATTACCCTTGCTCACAGCACAGCTAAAAGAAATACCATAATCACATTGCGCGATACAAAAATCAGAATGCTCAGGCTCAAAATAATAGGAATGTAAAAAATAAAAACGTGCATCATCAGACGCAAAGTTCTTAAACAATGGTGCATTTTTATCCGCTACAACATCATTCCATCCCATATGAGGCATTGGTAAGTTAGTATGTGCTAAAACATGTTTTAACGAACGAACATGCCCAGGAATCCACCCTAGCCCGGGTTCGATACCTTCTTCACTTGCAAAGGCGAGCATTTGCATGCCAACACAAATACCTAGTATTGGTACTTTGTCATGGATCACCCTGTTAATTACAGCATCTCTCATAGGAGATGCATTAAAAAGCTGCATAGCATGGTCAAAGTGGCCAACACCAGGGAGGATAAGCTTATCAGCTTGTTCAATATGCTCTATAGTCTTCGCGACAATTACCGGAATATGTAAACGCTCGTAGAGATTCAAAAAAGCCTGTAAATTACCAATACCATAGTCAATGAGTGCTATCATCTGTAATGTCTTCTTTCTATTCCCAGAAAATTAATTAACTTAGCGCCAAGCTGAATCAACCAAAGCTTATTTTTATAATCTCGATAAGTTTTGTTAGGTTGATAAAATATATTTTGCAATTCATCAACTGTCAAACCCAGTTTATTTGCAATATATTTAAACTCATTTTTCATGAACTCTTCAGATAATTCAGGCTTCGCAATACGCTCTAAAGCTTGCTCACGCGTCATCTGCCCAGTCATAATTAAACTTGAAAAATGCGCTCGACGTTTTTCATAACCAAATTTACGTGGCATCCAATAATCTTCATAAAAACGAGTAAAACGCGACTCATGATGTTTATGTTGAAATGGCAACCAACCATATTTTTCCTGTAATAATTTTTCAGCATCTTTCTTTATATAAGGCACAAGGTTTAATGGTTTAAAGACCTTCATACCTAATACTTGATGGTGAAATACTTTGTAGACTAACACATCAATAATAGGAAAACTCTTTAACTTACGCTTTCCAAACTTTTTATGAATATCAGCAATAAAGGTTTTATCAATACCAGGGTAAGCCCCCCATTCATTTGGTTCACGACAACATTCGGTTGAATAATTACCGCCAGTTAAAACGTATTTAATTTTATTTTTACGTGCAAATTGATAAAGCGCTGAGAAAAAAGCACAATCCTGAGGAATATCTTGATCCGGAATACCTGATTTTAGGAATGCAACCTGTAAGTCCTTCATTTCTTCCCAGTTGATTACTTCGGTATATAAGTCAAGCCCCAAACCATCAACTAACTTTTCAATATTACCAACAGCTTGATCGGTATTCCATCCAGCATCGACATGAAATAATAATGGCCTCAGTCCCATAATTTCCTTGGCCACATAGGCAGTGTAAGAACTGTCTAAGCCACCACTCAAACCAATAATACAATCGAAATCTTTACCCCTTCCTTCCTTCTTAATCAACTCAGCAGCACTCATTAAGGCCGCATATCCTTGCTGCTCTGAAAGCCAGTTAGGCATTATATTCAAGTCAAAATTATTACAGTGATCGCATTCACCTATACTTGAAAATTTAATTTGTGAATCAGTAGTATCCATAATACAACGGGAACAAATTTTATTGCTTTCTGATGACATGTTTCACCTATTTACTAAATTGGCAGTATCGATCAAATATTTTAAAGTCTCTTTAGAACAACGGTTCCAAGAATACTTCGCAGCAAGATCAAATGCTAATGCAGCCTGCTCCCTTGCAATTATTTTGCTGGAACAGATCTCAATCATTGCAGCTTTAAGAGATTCGGGTAACTCCGGATCAAAAAATATTCCTTTTTCACTCATAACTTCAGGCATCGGCCCTCTATTGGAACAAATAATAGGTAGACCTGATGCCATTGCTTCTATAAGTGTATTTGGCATATTTTCACAACTTGAAGAAAAAATAAATATATCATTTTTTTTCAATAAATCAGGTATATTGGAATGTGCAATAAAATCAAGAATTGTTACCGAATGGCTTCCATCATCAAAGTCTGACATTGCCTTTAAAACTTTATCGGCACACGGCCCAGTTCCCGCTCCTACTAATGTTAAATGCGCATCTTTTCCAGTCGCTTTTCTATATTGATAAAAAGCGTCAATAACATGCCACTGATGCTTATATTTATCAGCATTTGAGACATATATGAATTTTGGATTGATGATATCAATTTCATCTTGTGGCAACTGTCTAAAATTCTCACTTACACCATGCGGGATGACAATGGCATTATTCAAAGGGCCAGTATATTTACTTATAACACTTTTTGCATAATTAGTTAAAAAAATACACCCGACAGATTGTTTTAATGAGAAAATCTGAAGATACTTTAATAAAAAAAGCCGGAGCCATGACTTTGAGAAAAAATATCTTGCCATTTCACCATCTTCGAAAGACAACATATCTCGGCTCATTACAACTGACGGAGAAAAACGACAGACAGTTCCTGCATCTGTAGACAGTAGTATATCAACTTTGTTTTTCCGTAGCTCTTTTGGTAACGTAAAACGTTGCCAAAAAATCTGCTTTAGTAAATTACCTTCTATTTCATCAGGTGTATGAATAACAAGCCAAGGTTTCTTAGAAATTTTATTAGCCAGTTCTTTATATGTCCAAAGATGGATTTTTATAAATTCGTCGCCATCAGGCTCAATTGAATCCAACACCCCAATCAAATGTGCTTTTGAACCTCCGGAACGATTTCGTGATGCATCAATTCCTATACTGAACACAACTCACCCCTTTAATAAATGCACTAATTTCATGTGTGTAATTTTCACGGCTGAAATATTTCATAGCATCTTTGGATATAGAACTCCTTACAAACTGTCGATTAATAATTGAGTCTGCTATAAAAGAAATATTATCTGGCGGTGAAACAATTCCACCATGGATATCTTTAACTACTAATGAAATATCACCAACATCATTGAGTATAATTGGACAACCATTAACTAGACTTTCCATACCCTTTGTTGGAAAGCCAGCTTTTGCATATCTTTTATTTTCCCTAAACAAAACCGAAAAGTCGGATTTTTTGTATAATTCAAATACTTTTTCTCGACTTAATAAACCATAGAAAACTAGATTAGATTTCACATTATCGAAACTGAGACCATTCTCTCGGGCCATATCAAGGAATGCTTCTTTTTTAGGGCCGACTATATGAAAAATAACTTTTTTTCCTAATTTAATTTCAAGTTCATGTATGCCTTTAATAAAATCAATGAGCAGATCTTTCTTCCCTGGTTGACCTGCATAAATAAAATCTATGGTAGATTTACCAACTTCTTTACTAAAGAAGGACTCTCTATCGCAAGCATTGTGGCTGAGAGGATAACATCTCATGACATTCACAGAGCCCCTCGATTTAAAATAGTCCTCCAAAAATTTGCTAATGACTATGATATTATCGAACATTGGATAAACAATCTTCATTCTAATCCAATTTTCAATCGATACTAGACCGTATTTACCACCGATAAGATGTGAAGATTCATACCATTCTGTTATATCTAGAGCAATTTTTCTTCCAGATAATTTTGCCCATAATAACATTAACAATGAAAAGTATGCTGGGGGGTTATATAAAATATACAAGTCAAACCTGTTATTCTTTCTTATCCATTTAAAGGTTTTAGTACCTCTAAAAATGAATCCAATAAGTCGCCTGATGGCATTACTTTCCCTTCCATCATTAAACTCATTTTGGGGATGACATTGATAACCATCATAAGTATAAGTTTTATTATTACTCTCCCATCCAGCGATTTCTATATCACATCCACGTTCACTAAATAATTTACAAACCCCATTGACTCTAAATGCGGCTGCATCTATATCTGGATATCTGAATGAGCCTGTATATAATATTTTATTTATCATTTTTCTTAACTATCTCAGATTGATAAAAATAACCAAGCACCATTATAGGTAATATCAACATTAGATAACGCGCATTTATTGTGGGATTTAATAACCAGCATATAAAAAAACTATACGTTAGCAAGAAGTACACCTTTAACTCAGAATTCAATGTCACTTTAATATTAAAAAGAGACCTAAAGAAAAAGAGAAATGATAATATTTCCAAGGGTAATGTTAATGCCCTTAATCCTGCCGCCAAATCTAACCCCTCATCACTGAAAACATAAATCAATGATTGTGGAACACTGAGAAAATACTGAATTACCCTCACTGGGTTTAGTAGTAAATTACCAATATAGTATTCGCTATTTAACATCATCAAAAAACTAGAAAAACCACTACCCATACTCTCTGCTGAGATTAACTGTAGATTTGCAGAAATATGTCCAGCTGCCAATGATGTTATAATATATGATATTATAACCCAAAATAGAGTATTCTTTACATTAATTAGAAACAAAAACGTAAACAAGCATAATGCTAGTTGTTGCCTAACCAAAAAAGCTATCGGTATAATTAATAGTATATTAATGTAGTGCCTTTTAATCCCAAAATACAAAGTATATATAAGGATAAAAATTGTTAGCATATCTTTATTGACAAGCTGTATAAAATAAACAAAAGAAAAATTTAAAAAAAACACTAAACATGCTAAATCTGGTAATTTATGTCTAGAGCATACTTTGTTATAATAAAAAAATGCAAGCCACAAAACCATCAAATTAAATATAAGCGAAAAAACATAAATATCAATAACTGAAGATATTTGTGTTTTTTCATATATCAGATGGTAAATGAAGGCAATCCCAAAATCATTATTTAGCTCGTAACTTACTTCATTGTTCGAAAGATACTCAAGTTCTTGTATATATATTCTGTGATCGTGTAAATTCACCAATGTCCCCACACGCTCAACCGAATCACTCACATTTGAGATAGCAACGTCATAGTATATATTTAAATATAGAATACTAAGTATAGCCAAGAAAAAAAAGATCGGAAATTGCAATATCAACCTGTTATAAACACTATATTTTTTCATAGCTAATAATTTCTTAAATTTTGTGATTAATATAACGCGAACGTTGCTTATTCTTTTCTTTTTTCAGTCCTGCTCAACTTCTACTTTTATTTATAAACATTATATTTCTTTAATCAAAAAGTTATTCTTTACCAACTTTAGCTAGCAGCAATATGATAGTAATCACGGAAAAGATAAAATTAGTCACAACAATTGAAGTTAGATACACTATTTCATTACTATTTATCATGATAAATAGTAAATACATACATATTAGATACAGCATATCAATCATAAGTAGATTTCGTTGTATAGAAAAAACCCTATAAGATAACCTATATACAGATGTAGCAAGAAATATCATCCCCCATACAACCATAATAGGTATCATCTTTATTGCTATAGACCACTTATCACCTAATAGAATACTGTATAAAGGTTGAACGAGAAATGCTAATAATGAAACAAATATCAATACTATAACAACGTTAATTAATCGAATACTCCTAATATAGGTAATAGACTCCAGTCGAGACATATCACCCATTTTCGCATAGAGTACTTGGCAGATACTAGAGGACACTAATACAACTGGAGCCCACACTAACCTACTTGCCATGCCATAGTTTCCTGATGCTATCTCTCCAAATTTGTGATCTATAAAGTATAATGGTAAAAAAAATGCACTAATGGCAACTAGCTCTGAAAAACTTCCATAGATATAAAAATCCTTTCTTTCTTTATATATCTTTAAAAGCTTTCGCTTAATGGACTTTATATTAAAAATGATATCTCTATAGTTATTAACAAATAGGCATTGAACCAACACTTCTGCCAGTAATACTGCCCATATTATCGAATACTCCAACTTCACTTTAGAAAATAAAATCTGCAATAATACAGTAAACAGTGCCCTTGCTATCATTACTAATGATATATAGCCAAAGCATTTATTTGAACTTAAATATGATATGTTCAAATTATAATACGAAAGCAGCAAACCCAGCAACACCCCAAATACCAGTTCGCAACTTTTAGCTAACAATGCGATAAAAATAAAAACTATAGATAACAAAAGTATTTGCATGAAAATTGATGAAAATACCAATTCCCTTTTTCTTTTCTCCGCAGTAAGTGGTATTACATGATGTAGTTGCCAAGACAGCATCACAGCAACAATTGTTGCTATTGACTGGACTATCGCTAAGCTTGAAAATTCCTCCGGATTAAATAATCGAACCAAAAGAAATAACCCGCAGAATTGGATTAGCTGTGCTAATCCATTTCCCGAAAGAATTTTTAACACATTTTTCAACAAGATAAATACCAACTATGTTAGTTCTAGATATTATTTATATACCACTTGATAGCTCTTCTTATCCCTTCATTAATACGAATCTGATCTGAATAATGCAATTTATCTTTGGCCTTACCGATATCAGCTTGTGAATGCCTAACATCACCGACTCTAAAAGCACGATAAACAGGATCTTTACTAAAAATAATACCATTTTCATTCAATGCGTTTCTTATCGCAAAATAAAGCTCATTCAATGTTGTCCTATCTCCAACAGCGACATTATAAATCTCATTTTTATGTTCCTGTTCTGCTGTTGCAGATAAAATGTTCATCTGTACTACGTTATCAACGTAACAAAAATCTCGGCTAGTTTCACCATCTCCATTAATGAAGATATCTTCACCTTTTATCATTGCCGCTGTCCATTTAGGAATAACTGCAGAATACGAACCATTTGGATTTTGACGACGACCGAACACGTTGAAGTAGCGTAAACCGATTGTTCTAAACCCATAAGCACGAGCATATACACCTGCATACAGTTCATTCACATATTTAGTTACAGCATAAGGCGACAGCGGATTGCCTATATTGTTTTCCACTTTAGGTAAAGCAGGATGGTCACCATAAGTAGAGCTTGATGCGGCGTAAGTAAAGCTTTGTACTTGTTCTTCTTTCGCAGCTTGCAGCATATTCAGAAAACCAGTAATGTTGGCTGAATTCGTGGTGAGTGGATCAGCAATTGAGCGAGGTACAGATCCAAGCGCTGCTTGATGTAAAATATAATCGACACCTTGAACAGCTTGTTCGCAGGTTGCATAGTCACGGATGTCACCTTCTATAAAGTGAAAATTAGCCCACTGTTCAGCAGAGACTAGTGATTTCACATCATCAAGGTTATGCTTATATCCAGTGGAAAAATTATCTAGACCAATTACATTTTGATTTAATTTTAGTAGCTGCTCTAATAGATTAGAGCCGATAAAGCCTGCAACACCTGTTACTAACCAAGTTTTTGGGGATTTAATTAGTTGTTGTTGAACATTAAAGTATTGAGACATAGACAGATCCTGTTATATTAAAAATCATGTAAAATTAAAAGACTAAACAAGCACTTGTTCTTGCTTAGTCTTTGCTTATATATTTTTATTTACAGGCGCATATCAATATTTTGCTTATCAAGAATGTATTTTAGATCGTACAAAACATGTTCATTCTTGCCCAGTGAGCGAATAGTTTGCGCCCCCATTTCACGAAACTCTTTATGTGCAACTGCCATGATGATCGCATCATAGTGGTTTACCTTGGGATGTTCACACAGACTTAAACCATACTCATTCTGGGCTTCGTTGTTTGAACACCATGGGTCCATGATATCAACATTAATGTTGTACTCTTTTAGCTCAGAGACAATATCCACTACTTTGGTATTACGTAGATCAGGGCAGTTTTCTTTAAACGTAAGTCCCATGACCAATACATTAGCTCCTTCAACTTGGATGCGTTTTTTGAGCATTTTTTTCACCAGTTGAGAAACCACATACTGACCCATACCATCATTGAGACGACGTCCAGCCAAAATCATTTCAGGATGATAACCGACACTTTGCGCTTTATGAGTTAGATAGTATGGATCGACACCTATGCAATGACCTCCAACCAAGCCAGGGCGAAATGGTAAAAAGTTCCACTTAGTCCCTGCAGCTTCAAGCACTTCAAGGGTATCAATACCGAGCTTATTGAAGATAATCGATAACTCGTTGATCAGCGCAATATTGACATCACGCTGAGTATTCTCTATAACTTTTGCTGCCTCAGCAACTTTAATACAAGAAGCTTTGTGCGTACCTGCAACAATGATTGATTTGTAAAGTTGATCAACGAACTCCGCCACTTCAGGGGTTGATCCACTAGTGACTTTTAAAATATTGGTGACTCGGTGATGTTTATCACCAGGGTTAATCCGTTCTGGTGAGTAACCAGCGAAAAAATCTTCGTTAAATTTCAAGCCTGATACGCGCTCTACTACGGGAATACACTCCTCTTCAGTTGCGCCTGGGTAGACTGTAGATTCATAGATGATAACATCGCCTTGCTTGATCACTTTACCAAGAGTTTCCGATGCTTTGATTAGCGGATTTAAATCTGGCTGCTTATGTTGATCAATCGGTGTCGGAACAGTAACAATAAAGACATTACAATCAAGAATATCATTTAGTTCACAGCTATACCGAAGAAAAGCAGCAGACTTCAACTCTTCAGGTGAGCATTCGAGAGTTGAATCTGCACCACTTGCTAACTCGGCAACCCGCATGCGATTAATATCAAAACCGACTGTATTAATTTTCTTACCAAACTCGACAGCTAATGGTAGTCCAACATAGCCCAAGCCGATAATAGCAATTCTCACATTTTCTATTTTAAACATAAAAAACATCCCCAATATTTATTTTCATTAGATAGATTAGATTCTTGATATTAAGGAACATTTTGATTGGTTTTAAAAATGACCAACTCAAAATCAGCCTCTGAATGCCAAACAAGTTCACAGCTCTTCATGGCTAGGTGCATCATAAAATCCGGTGGTATAGGGAAAACATCCACTCCAGCTCAGCACGACTGCAGATATCCACCTACTCAAACGCATAACGCTCGCTTGTCGATACATCGGCCAGGGATTCCAGATTGCCGGCATAGATGAGTTTATCGAGATTGATAACGGAGTCCTGAGTATCACGGATGATATGGCGCACCACAGCAGAGCCGATAAAGCCTGCACCACCGGTAACAAGAATTTTCATTGATATGCGTTCTCTTGCGAGGAGTTGATATGGATGCGGTTGCGTGCTGAGCCCAAAATACAAGACCGCGCAATAGGGACCTTTTAACATTACCAGAATGCATATTGATGAGTGTTATTCAATCAATTTAGCGACAAATGCTATGGCTACCGCCCTTGGGTTACAGCCCCCAGTTTGCTGCTTTTAACCTGATTGTGCTTGCTGTTGGTCATCATGTCCTCCAGCATTGTTATGTTTTGATGGCGTATCACCATGTTTTCATTGCGTGTTAAACGACGAAACAGAACTTCTCATGGCAAAAGAACGCACAGTACCAGCCCGATAGAACGCAGATTCTATCTCGATTCCAACAAGACTGCACACCAAAAATTGTTTCAGCATCTCGTTTTTAACCAAGATTCGATAGAAAACCAAAGGGCTGTATGACCCCTCCGAAAATGAGATTAAAAATTGAACTGAAATTGTGGTTGGAACAAAAAATGGGGCAACCATGCTGGTTGCCCCATTTGCATTACTGGTCAGTTTTGGCCTAACACTATCTTCATCTTCTGGCTGCGCAAGTTAACTGAGAAGAACAGTGCCATCAGTCATGTTTTGACTCATGGGCATGGGTCAGGCGCTCTTCTTTGCTGCTGTGTTTGGTGAAGTAACGCATCACCAACACAAAGAAGAGCGGTACGAAGAAGATGGCCAGAACGGTGGCACTGATCATCCCCCCCATCACGCCGGTACCGATGGCGTTGCGGCTACTTGCACCGGCGCCGGAGCTGATCACCAGCGGCAGCACCCCGAGGATAAAGGCGAGCGAGGTCATCAGGATTGGACGCAGACGCAGGCGCGCCGCCTCCACCACCGCCTCGCCCAGTCCCATCCCTTTGTCATAGAGCTCTTTGGCAAATTCCACGATCAAAATCGCGTTCTTCGCCGACAAGCCGATGGTCGTGAGCAGGCCGACCTGGAAGTAGACGTCGTTCTCCAGCCCGCGCAGGGTAGCAGCCACAATGGCCCCCAGTACCCCGAGCGGCACCACCAACATCACCGAGAACGGAATGCTCCAGCTCTCGTAGAGGGCCGCCAGACAGAGGAACACCACCAACAAGGAGATGGCGTAGAGCGCAGGAGCCTGTGAACCGGCCTGACGCTCCTGGAAGGAGAGCCCGGTCCACTCGATGCCCACTCCTTCCGGCAGCTGTTTCACCATCTGCTCAATCGCAGCCATCGCATCACCGGTACTCTTGCCGGGTGCCGCCTCACCAACGATCTCCATCGCCGGCACGCCGTTGTAGCGCTCCAGACGGGGTGAGCCGAAGCTCCACTCGGTGCTGGCAAAGGCGGAGAAGGGCACCATCTGACCGGCACTGTTGCGCACATACCAGAGCTTGAGATCTTCCGGGTTCATCCGGAAGGGGGCATCCGCCTGCATGTAGACCTTCTTGATCCGGCCACGGTCAACGAAGTCATTGACGTAGGACGAGCCCCAGGCGGTAGCCAGGGTGTTGTTGATATCCGCGATGGAGAGCCCCTGCGCCAGCGCCTTCTCGTAGTCAATCTTGATATCGAGCTGCGGCGTATCTTCCATCCCGTTCGGGCGTACCCGCACCAGAGTGGGATCCTGCGCCGCCATGCCAAGCAGCTGGTTGCGCGCCGCCATCAGCTTCTCGTGGCCGATACCGCCGCGATCCTGCAGGAAGAAGTCAAAACCGGTCGCCGTCCCCAGCTCCGGGATCGGAGGCAGGTTGAAGGCGAACACTTGCGCCTCCTTGATGCTGAACAGATAGCCCATGGCGCGGCCGATAATGGCATTGGCGCTGCGATCCGGGCTCTTGCGCTCGCTCCAGTCCTTGAGCTTGATAAAGGCCATCCCCGCGTTCTGGCCACTACCGGCGAAGCTGAAGCCCGATACGGTCAGCACAGAATCGACATTATCCTTCTCGTTTTTCAGGAAGTAGTCGCGCATATCCGCCAGCACCACCTCGGTGCGCTGCTTGGTCGCCCCCACCGGCAGTTGCACCATGGACATGATGACTCCCTGATCCTCTTCCGGCAGGAAGGAGGTGGGCATCCGCATAAAGAGCACTGCCAGTACCGCCAGCATGGCACCGTAGATCAGGCTGTAGCGCACGCCCTGCTTGATCACCTTGCGCACGCCGCTCTGATAGCGGTTGGTCCCCGCATCAAAGGCGCGGTTGAACCAGCCAAAGAAGCCGCGCTTGGCCCCAAACTCGCCATGTTTCATCGGCTTGAGCAGGGTGGCACAAAGGGCCGGAGTCAGGATCAACGCCACCAGCACCGACAGCACCATGGCCGAGACGATGGTCAGCGAGAACTGGCGATAGATGGCGCCGGTCGAGCCGCCGAAAAAGGCCATCGGCACAAACACGGCGGAGAGCACCAACGCGATCCCCACCAACGCACCGGTGATCTGGGTCATCGACTTGCGGGTCGCTTCCAGCGGGGAGAGATCCTCCTCGCTCATCAGCCGCTCCACGTTCTCTACCACCACGATGGCGTCATCCACCAGCAGGCCGATGGCCAGCACCATGCCGAACATGGTGAGGGTATTGATGGAGAAGCCAAACGCCGCCATCACCCCGAAGGTACCGAGCAGCACCACAGGCACCGCAATGGTCGGGATCAGGGTGGCGCGGAAGTTCTGCAGGAACAGATACATGACGCAGAACACCAGGAAGATCGCCTCGATCAGGGTCTGCACCACCTCCTCGATGGAGATCTTCACAAACGGCGTGGTGTCGTAGGGGTAGACGATCTCCATGTTGGCCGGGAAGTAATCCGACAGCTCATTGAGCTTGGCACGCACCTTCTCCGCGGTATCCAGCGCGTTGGCGCCGGTCGCCAGCTTGATGGCGACCGCGGCGGTAGACTGGCCGTTGTAGAGCGCATCGGCGTCATAGCTTTCACCCGCCAGCTCGACCCGGGCCACATCTTTCAGCCGCACCTTGGAGCCATCCTGATTCACCCGCAGCAAGATGTCGTTGAACTGTTCCACGGTAGAGAGACGTGTCTGCCCCATGATGGTGGCGGTGAACTGCTGATCTTCCACCGACGGAGTACCACCCAGCTTGCCGAACGCCACCTGGGCGTTCTGCGCCTTGATGGCCGCCTGCACATCACCCGGGGTCATCTGCACCCTGTTGAGCTTGTTGGGATCGAGCCACACCCGCATGGAGTACTGGCTGCCGAACAAGGTGATATCCCCTACCCCGTCCAGACGGCTCAGGGGCTCCTTGATATTGGAGACCACATAATCCGCCAGGTCGTCGTTGTTCATACTGCCATCGCTGGAAATGAACGCCGCGACCATCAGGAAGCTGCTGGAGGTCTTCTGAACCCGGATCCCCTGCTGCTGAACCTCTTGTGGCAGCAGCGACATCGCCTGCTGCAGCTTGTTCTGCACCTGCACCTGGGCGATATCGGGATCGGTACCCGGCTGGAAGGTGAGGGTCACCGACACCCGCCCCGCGGAGTCAGACTGGGAGGACATGTAGAGCAGGTGATCCAGCCCGGTCATGTTCTGTTCGATGATCTGGGTTACCGAGTCTTCCACCGTTTTGGCGGATGCGCCCGGATAGCTGGCAGAAATACCGACAGCAGGCGGCGCAATGCTCGGATACTGGGCGACCGGCAATTTGATGATGGCCAGGCTACCCGCCAGCATGATCACCAGCGCGATCACCCAGGCAAAAATGGGTCTGTCTATAAAAAATCGAGCCATGAAGCGACTACTCCATCCTACTTGTTGGCCGGGGTGTTGGACGCAGCTTGAGCAGACGGTGCATCAGCACCCTGCTCGGCGGGATTGACCACGGCGCCCGGTCGTACTTTCTGCAAGCCAGCCACGATCACCCGCTCGCCGGAGGTGAGCCCTGACTCCACCACCCAGTTGCTGCCGACGACACGGCTCAGTTGCACGTTGCGCAGCTCCACCTTGTTGTCAGCGGTTACCACCATCACGGTGGCACCGCCATTGGGGGTGCGAGTCACGGCAGTTTGCGGCACCAGCAGCCCTTGCGCCCGCTCACCCTCTTGCAGGGTGGCGCGCATGAACATGCCGGGCAGCAGCAGCTGGTGAGGGTTGGGCACAATCACCCGCAGGGTCACCATGCCGGAGGTCTCATCCACGGTCACATCGGAGAACTGCAGCGAGCCCTCTTCGCCATAAGTGGAGCCATCTTCCAGCTGGAAGGTCACCTTGGCCCCTTTCTGCTCGTCCTGGGTCAGCTTGCCCTCGGCGACCAGTCGCTTGAGGCGCAGCAGATCGGCGGTGGACTGACGCACATCCACATACATGGGATCGAGCTGCTGAATGGCGGTCAGGCTGTCAGCCTGCTGGGCTGTCACCAGCGCCCCCTCGGTCACCGCGGATTTACCGATGCGGCCACTGATGGGGGCGGTGATGCGGGTGTAACCCAGATTGATCTCGGCAGTGCGCAAAGCCGCCTTGCTCGCCATGATCTCCGCCTTGGCCTGCTTCCAGCTGGCGTCGGCGTCGTCATAGTCCTGACGGCTGATGGATTTGACCTTGAGCAGCTCCTGATAGCGCTGCGCCTTGAGGCGGGCACTCTGCTCGTTGGCCTCGGCCTTGGCCAAATTGGCCTTGGCGCTGGCAACCGCCGCCTGATAGACAGCCGGGTCGATCTGATAGAGCAGATCGCCCGCCTTCACATCGCTTCCCTCGGTAAAGAGGCGCTTGAGGATGATGCCGCTCACCTGCGGACGCACTTCGGCCACCCGCAACGGGGCACTGCGACCGGTCAATTCGGTGGTCAACATCAGCGGACCGCTCTGCAGGGTCACCACGTTGACCGCCGCGGGGGGCATGCCGCCCTGTCCCTGGGGTGCGCCCCCCTTGTCACCACAACCTGCCAGCAAGCCTGTAGCCAGCAAGGCAAGACCAACTGAACGAGCAAGAATATGTTTATGCATGAAACACCTGAGCCTTTGCCAGTCAATGAACAATCAGGGCCACACGGGCCCTGTTGGTAAATAGTCGAAAGATGAGGCAATATACATACATTCATAAATGTATGTAAGTGACTTTTTGCTTGCATGAGGCACAAATTTCGATGGCCAGACGAACCAAAGAAGAGGCGCAGCAAACCCGCTGCCACATCATGAGCACGGCGCTGGATCTGTTCTGCTCTCAGGGCCTGGCCAAGACCAGCCTGACCGACATCGCCAGGGCGGCAGACCTGACCCGCGGTGCCATCTATTGGCATTTCAAGAACAAGGATGAACTCTTCATTTCGCTCTGGCAGGAGCTCTGCAGTCCCCTCGCCCACCAGCTCGATGCCTGCCTCAATCCAGATGAGCCGGATCCGCTGGGGCAACTGCGCCTCTTCTTCGAAGGGGTGCTCCACAGCTTCATTCACAATCCAGCCCAGCGGCAGATGTTCACCATACTGTTCAATCTCGAATCGCTGGAGGGGGGAAGCCATCTCATTGCGCGAGCATATCCGCAGCCAGTCCGCCAACTTCTTTCGAGACCTGGAGACCACCCTGGCCAATGCGGTACGGCGGGGCCAACTGCCCGCCAACCTCAACCTGCAGCGCGCCGCCACCCTGCTCCACTGCACTCTGGATGGCTACATCATCAACTGGCTCCACTTTCCGGGGCGGATCGACCTGCAGGGCGAATCCGCCTTTATGATAGAGAGCATGTTCACCATGCTGGCCCAGCCCCACGGGCCTGCCTGCGGCCGCTAATCAGCTCCGGCAACTTCCTCACATCCAAATCGGGGACTGACCGCACGTTTTGGCAGTCAGGCCCCGATTTGTTACCCTGTGCGCCCCCTGCTTGAGGTAACCCCTGTGCCACACTCTGACGCCATCCCCGCTTCCCGGCTATTTAACGACCAGCACGCCCACGTTCGAGCTGCCTTTGTGGCGCGTCTCAAACCCGGTGCTCACCTGCTCAATGGTCAGTGCGGTACGGGGGAGGATCTCTGCTGGCTGCGTGCAGAAGGGTATGTAGTCACTGCCTGTGACGCTGTGCTGGCTGACGCCAAAGTCGCCTCGCAGCAATCCGGACAAGCAGTGCGGGTCTGCCCACTGGCGAAGATGCACTCGGTGCTCCCTTACGATGGCATCTGGCTGAGCCGCCCGCTTGATGGCGACGCGGCCACCCTTGTTCCCCAGTTGCAACAGCTGGCGACCCTGCTCAAAGCGGGCGCTCCGCTCTGCTTCCCCCTGCAGCCAAGCGGCAAAATAAGTCACGCTCAGCTACAGCAACTGGTCACCACATCCGGGATAGCGCTGCAACTGGCGCCGATGGAAGCCGTATCAGCCAGTACGTCAGATTCCGCAAGTCAACACGCCAACCAGTACGTCATGTTGCTGCATGGCGATCATCAGGCCACCTAACGGGCTAATTCATCACGGATTTTCCCGTTCAACGCCAAGCCGACAGCTAGTCGGCGATCTTGGCTTTCGACAATATTTAACTCGGCGTTAACGCAGAAAAGGCAGACATAACACGGCTTACGTGTTAAAAAGTGTGATTAATATCAAATTTTAATAACAAAACAGACAATACAACCAACTCCGGATTTCCTTATGAAACTTGTCCTGAAACTCATTGCTGGCATCCTTGCCGGTCTCTTGCTCGGTCTCTACGCCCCTGAGTGGGTGGCGCGCGTGCTGTTTACGGCCAAGACAGTGATAGGTCAGCTGATCACCTTCACCATTCCGCTCATCATTCTGTTCTTTATCATGAGCGGCATCGCCAGCCTGCCGAAAAACTCCGGCAAGCTGCTGGGCAAAACCGTGGCCCTCTCCTACTGCTCCACCATTCTGGCGGGGCTGTTCGCCTTTACCGTGGCGAGCCACTTGATCCCGCAGTTCACCACCGCCGCCGAGCCCACCACGGCCACGGCTATCAAGCTCGCCTCCTACGTCAATCTGGAGATCCCGCCGCTGTTTGGCGTGATGTCGGCACTGGCCGCCGCCTTCGTGTTCGGCATCGGCATCAGCGCCACCCAGGCCACCGATCTGCGCCGGGTCGCCGATCAGGGTCGTGACATCATCGACCGCCTGCTGGCCAAGGTGATCATCCCGCTACTGCCGTTCTATATCGCCGGGGTCTTTGTCGAGATGACGGTAGAAGGCACCGTATTCGCTACCCTGAAAACCTTCGGCGTGGTGCTGGTGATGGCGATCCTGATGCACTGGATCTGGCTCTCCGTGCTGTTCGTGGGCACCGGTCTGGCCCTTGGCCGCTCGCCGGCCCAGCTCATCAAGAACATGCTACCCGCCTACTTCACCGCGCTGGGGACCATGTCGAGCGCCGCCACCATTCCGGTCGCCCTGCAGTCGAGCAAGAACAACGGGGTGAGCGACGGTATCGCCAACTTCACCGTGCCGCTGTGTGCCACCATTCACCTCTGTGGCTCCACCATTACCCTGGTCACCTGCGCCACCGCGGTGATGTTCCTCTCCGAGCATCTGGCCATTCCGGGCATCGAAACCATGCTCCCCTTCATCATGATGCTGGGGGTGATCATGATCGCCGCCCCGGGCGCCCCGGGTGGTGGCGTGATGTCGGCGCTGGGCCTGCTCACCTCCATGCTCGGCTTTGGTGAAGCCTCCATCGCCCTGATGATCGCCCTCTATCTGGCGCAGGACAGCTTCGGCACCGCCTGCAACGTCACCGGTGACGGCGTGATTGCCCTGTGGGCGGATCGCTTCGCCAACGGTAGCGAGAGCGCAGCTCCAGTGGCCGAGGCCGAACAGGCATAAGCTCGCCGAGAAGGCCCGACCATCCTCTGCAAAAACCGCAGGCCCGAACCTCTGTTCGGGCCTGCGTCGTTTCTGCCACCTTCACTGCTTTTGTACGTATTCCTCTTCCCTCTCTTTACTCCTCTCTACCGTAAACAACATTCGCGTAGCTCTCTACACCCGACAAAATTATTGGCATATGCCACATATGAGCGTATAAATGGCTTATGCCAATTAGGAGCCACCATGCCAAGACCCAAGATTGCCCGCCAGATCTGTGGCCGCCCCGCCAACAGCTGCTTCAAACCCAACGGCCGCCCCATGCATCAGCTGGAACAAGTCACGCTGGCCCCTGACGAGTTCGAGGCACTGCGCCTCGTCGACCTTCAAGGAATGCAGCAGCAGGAGGCCGCCCTGGTGATGGGGGTCTCCCGCCAGACCTTGGCCAATATCCTGAAAAAAGGGCGTTACAAGGTGGTGGAGTGTCTGAGTCTGGGCAAGGCATTGATGATGCAACCCGCCGATCCCGACCACCCAACCAGTGGAGAAGAGCCGACATGAATGCTGTCACAACCATGACCACCACCCCCAACAACAGCGCCTTGATGCTGAGTCAGGGGCTGCTGGCTGGCCACTTTACCCGTGCAGAGCAGTTGCAAATTCTTAACCCCGAAGGAAACGTCATCGCCACCCTGGCCAACCCGGCCGCCGCCGAAGGCTGCCACGGCAAGCAAGCGCTGCTCGACGCCCTCGCCCATCATCAGGTGGGTCAGGTGGTGGTGCGCAATATCGGCGAGCGAATGCTGGGGCGCCTGCTGGCGGCCAATATCCGGGTGCTGCAGTGCCGCTCTGCCCGCCTGCCGCTGCCCGCGCTGCTGGCCCCCGCCAATCTGCAACCTCTTACCGCGGCAAGTCAGGGGCGTCCGTCTCGCCGTCATCAGAGTAAAGCGACTATCCGTGCCATCCAGCCCGTCGGCGCAGGCCACAGCCATGCGAATTGTCACGGTGGTTGCAACAGTGGCTCCGATCACTGTTGCGCCAGTAGTAGCAATCAGGTAGAGAGCTCACGACAAGGCCATACTTGTTGTCATGGCAGTGAAGGCGCCAACCAGCAGGGCGGTTGCTGCCATCATCACTGATGCCATCGCCGTGCATGTCATCACCATCAAGGAGAAGAGATCATGTCCATCTGGTTGTTGAGCCTGCTCGCCTCGTTTGTGCTGATCCTGGCCATGGGCACCATCATCTGGTGGCGCCAATACCAGCTTGCCCAGAAGCGGGAAGATAAAGAGGTACGCCCCTGTGGCTGCTCCAGCGCCTGCGCGGATCACCTCTATCAGATCAGCGAGCCGACGCCCAAAAAGTAACCTGACCGCAGCCGCCCTAGCCGCAGATAGAAGGTCGGCAAAAAAAGGGCGCATGAAATAGAAAAGGCGCATAAAAGAGAGGGGGCACCTGCTGGTGCCCCCTCTCTATTTACTTCTCGTCATGCTTGAACAGCCTCTCTCCCCCTTACGCTCATCACACGAGCTCAACCCGGCTCGGCGCCGCTGGCCGCCACGCTCGCAGAGCAGGCCGGATCCTGATACTGCTGATAGATGGCATAAAACTCGGCCTTGTTGTGCAGGGCAGCGGCGACACAGGCGGGATCAAACTGGCTGCCGGCATGCTCCTCCAGATAGGCAAACGCCGTCTCGAACGGCCATGCCTTCTTGTAGGGGCGCTCGCTGGTCAGGGCATCAAACACATCGGCCACCGTCACGATGCGCGCCGCCAGCGGGATCGCCTCCCCCGCCAGCCCCAGCGGATAGCCGGTGCCGTCGAAGCGTTCGTGATGGCTGGCGATGATATTGGTCAGCATGTCGGTGTGGTGAATGCCATCGAGACCAAACTCGTTGATCATCAGGCTGATCATCTCCCGCCCCTTGCCGGGGTGGATCTTCATGATCTCGAACTCTTCCGGCGTCAGCTTGCCCGGCTTGAGCAAAATGGCGTCCGGCACCGCGATCTTGCCGATGTCGTGCAGCTCGGAGAAGAGGTAGATAAACTCCACCTCCTCATCGCTCAGCCCGCAAGTCGGGGCCAGCGTCTTGGCAATCAGCCGGGAGTAGGCAGACATCCGGTGCAGATGGTTGGCGGTCTCCTCATCCCGATAACGGCTGAACTCCCGCGCCGTGGTCAGCGCGCCGCCAAGGGTCTGGATGGAGAAAAACTCCACCGCAATGATGGCCGAGAGCGCCTGGGCATAGGCCGACAGCTCGCTTCGGATCGGCTCCTCGAAGTATCCCGGCTCCATGGCATCGCAAAACAGAAAGCCAAACAGCTTGCTGTTGAACAGCAGCGGCTCGGTATAGCTGGAGGCATAACCTGCCTCCAGCACCTTGCGGCTGTGCTCCGACGCAGAGCCACGCAGGGCATCCAGATTGCTGAGCACCCGAGGCTGCTTGTGCTCCGCCAGATAACTCAGGGAGGGGACATCGCTCAGCTTCACCTCATACTGCACCAGTGGCGAGGGCCCCTCGGTGCTATGGGCAAAGGTCTTGAGCTGATCGGTATGCGGGTCATAAATCGCGATGGCCACCCGACTCAGCTTGTCAAAGCGCTGCCTGAGCGTGGCATGTACGCTCTGCATTTTTTCGCCAAATGAACTTTCCATCGCCTTCTCCAACGGGACCCCGTGATGGAAGTATAGTGACTCCCTTTGACGCTCTCCCCGCCACAGCGTCAAAATTGACAGAAAAATCAACAAAGCAGCTTCCCCACAACAAGCCTGCATGGCAGAGGCAATAGCCCTACCAAGGGCACGTCATCAGCGACTGCTGGTGCAGCCCAATCTTGCCTGGTCGGAGATATTGTTCGGTTCTGCCATGCTGGCTGTATAGTTTTTGGTTAACCATTCCGGTAAAATCCGCGCCCTTAAAGAAGAGCCACCTAAGAGTGATTGAGCGATGTCCAACACAAAACAGGCCCCCAAAGTAGGATTCGTCTCCTTGGGTTGCCCCAAAAATCTGGTCGATTCAGAACGCATCCTGACCCAGCTGCGTACCGAAGGGTACGATGTGGTGCCCAGCTATGACGATGCCGAGCTGGTCGTCGTCAACACCTGCGGCTTTATCGACAGCGCGGTGCAAGAGTCGCTGGAAGCGATCGGCGAAGCGCTGGCCGAGAACGGCAAGGTGATCGTCACCGGTTGCCTCGGCGCCAAAGAGAATCAGATCCGCGAGATCCACCCCAAGGTGCTCGAGATCACCGGCCCCCACGCCTACGAAGAGGTGCTGGGTCACGTCCACAAATATGTGGAGAAGCCGCAGCACAACCCCTTCACCAGTCTGGTACCGGCCCACGGCGTCAAGCTGACCCCGCGCCACTACGCCTATCTGAAGATTTCCGAGGGCTGCAACCACCGCTGCACCTTCTGCATCATCCCCTCCATGCGCGGGGATCTGGTGAGCCGCCCAATCGGCGACGTGCTGGCAGAAGCCAAGCGCCTGAAAGAGGCGGGCGTGAAGGAGCTGCTGGTCATCTCCCAGGACACCTCCGCCTACGGCGTCGATGTGAAGCACCGCACCGGTTTCTACGACGGCATGCCGGTCAAGACCAGCATGGTCGCCCTGTGCGAAGAGCTGGCCAAGCTCGATATCTGGGTACGTCTGCACTACGTCTACCCCTACCCGCACGTAGATGACGTCATCCCGCTGATGCGCGATGGCAAGGTACTGCCCTACCTCGATATTCCGCTGCAGCACGCCAGCCCGCGCATCCTGAAACTGATGAAGCGCCCGGGTTCGGTCGAGCGTACGCTGGAGCGGATCCAGAAGTGGCGCGAGATCTGCCCGCAGATCACCCTGCGTTCAACCTTTATCGTCGGCTTCCCGGGCGAGACCGAAGAAGATTTCCAGATGCTGCTGGACTTTATCGACAAGGCGGAGCTGGATCGGGTCGGCTGCTTCAAATACAGCCCGGTCGAAGGGGCGCTGGCCAACGAGCTGCCGGATCCGGTACCGGAAGAGATTCAGGAAGAGCGCTTCCAGCGCTTTATGGAGCTGCAACAGCAGGTCTCCATCCGCAAACTGGCCCGCAAAGTGGGTCAGGAGATGACCGTTATCATCGACGAAGTGGACGAAGAGGGTGCCACTGGCCGCTCCTTCGCCGATGCACCGGAGATCGATGGTCTGGTTTACCTCAACGGCGAAACCGGCCTCAAGCCGGGGGACATGGTCAAGGTGCGGATCGATGAATCCGACGAATATGACCTGTGGGCCAGCCTGATCAGCTAATTGAGGCTTTACCCGCCAAATGAAAAAAGCGCCTGTGGGCGCTTTTTTATTGGCTCAATGTCGCAGGCAAAACCGCTGGCCTAGCTCAAATCATGGAGCGCCTTGCCAAGGGGCGGCGTGAGGCGCAAGTCAGAGAATCGCACCGCCAGTCCCTGCCGCTCCGGCGTGCAGCACATCACCCCGATAAAGCAGCGTTCGCTTGGCGGGAACGGGGCGAGGCGCAGCAGCGGCCACACCTTGCCATCGGTGGAGTATTGCAAACGCAGGCAATCTGCCAGCCGGGTCAGCCGCAGCCAGAAGCGGCGCGGATTACCGCTGAAAATACCGGTGGCCCAGTCAGAGCGCGGATTGGTCAGCACGCTGCCGATCATTGGCTGGGCATCGTTGTACTCGATCCCCGCTTTCAGCCAATGCGCCTCGTCTTGCAGCAGCATCAGCCCCGCCTGATCGTAGAGGGTGGTGAACTCCCCCTCGACGCAGACCTGAAAGGTAAACTCCCCCGCCACCTCGCAGCCATAAACATGCCCGCTATGGCGCTCGAAGCCATACCAGGTGCTGCGCCAAAAATCGGTCTGCTGGTCTGTCACCACCTGCAAGCCGTCGCTGGTCTTGTGCCACTCGGCCGGTTCATTGAGCCAGCGCCACGCCGTCCCTTCCATCATCCTGCTCTGCTCCCTTTTATCCCGCGTTATCCCGCATAAAATCTGCTCGCCAACGCCTCGCCCGGTAACGACAGGTCATGGCTGCGCCTCTGCGGAACCCATAAAAGGAGTCAATAGTGTCGCTATTGTCGCCCCGATACAAGGCTTGTGCGTTGCGCCATCACTGCGCCCCAAAAGCGCGGGGGGCCTGATGGCCCCCCGCAAACACACCGGATGAGAAAATGCCTTACTTGGCGGCGCTATCCTTCACGCACTTCTGGACAAAGCTGTTCTTGGCCGCGCCAGCCAGCTTCTTGTCGGCTGCCGCCTTCTCGCACTTGGCCGCCAGATCCATCGCCGCGCCCGTCTTCACGCATTTCTGGATAAAGCTGTTCTTAGCCGCACCGGCCAGCTTCTTGTCGGCGGCCGCCTTCTCGCACTCGCCGGTCGCGGCGCCCGCGGCATCTTTCACGCACTTGCCGACAAAGCTGGTCTTGGCGGCGCCGTTAAGCTTTTTGGCTGCGGCCTGCGCCTCGCACTGCAACTGGGCTGTGCCGTTGGCAAAGACCGGATTGGCCAGCAGCACGCTGCCGCAGAGCAGGCCGAACAGGATGGTACGCTTCATGGGTGATCTCCTCTCTATCTGGTGATGTGTTTGCATGGTCATATTTGCATGACGATGTGTTGCAAATGGCTGTAATTGCAACAGCTGATTGTTGCCGCAGATCCCCCACCTCGCCAGCTTGGGAGACGGAGCAGAGGGCAACCAGCGCCCGTACTATAGCGCCGATTGGCTGAGCGGGATTGTCCCCGTAAAGCCTTCTCCAACAGCAAGCCTACCCCCTACCTTCCCGCCACCCCCGCCAACCCCAATAGAATCAAGGGTCATGGGAATCCTGCCTCCGCCCACACCCTTTTATTGAGCCAGCGCAAAAAATCAGTCATTACTGACACTTACGTCACTTTTTGACTGGTGTGGCCAGATTCGATTGGCTTATCATAGCCATCCGGTGCCTATTCATCAGTGATGGACCGAAGCCCTCGCTGGTTAATTGAGCATTTTGGAAGCTGTAATCCACGGGCGGTAGCGTGAAATTTTTTAGATTACCTACAACTAAATATGTGCTTACCAAATTTGTGAGCTAAAAATTAATTTTTAAAGATACAAAGATTCAATTCATGAAATATTATTTATGATGACCTTAGAGTACATTTCAATTTGCACTTTTGTACAATATTATTAGTGCACTCGATATTTTTATAACAGGCCAACGTATGCTAAAGTCAATAAAAATTGAAAATTTCAAATCAATAAAAGATAAGGCAGATATAAGACTTGCACCGATAACCCTGATTTTTGGCCCAAACTCATCGGGGAAAACGTCTATATTACAAGCGCTTGGTGTTTTAAAACAAACCTATAGCGGAAAACCAAAAGGTAGTAGAGGACTAGTAACTAGTGGGGAGATTTTTGATTTAGGTGGATATCGTTCAGTTATTCATGAACATGAAATTTTTAATAGTATTAGAATCTCAATATGTTACGACGGTCTAAATGTAAACAAAAGACAAAATGAATTTGTTAGCCTAAAAGAATACAGAGAGTTATCTTTCCAATACCAGTGGTATGATGAAAGCTTCAACTATAATGAATATGATTCAATATTAAATGAATTACGAATGCGGTTTATCGAAAAAACCTCAAAAGAAACTACATTTGATATTAGATTAGAAAGATCTGACCATTTCATTAGCGATAATGAAGAATTTATATTCAATAATACCAATGACTTCTTTTTACTATCTGATAAAGAAAGTGAAGCTTCATTATTAGATTTGCTATTCCGAAGATACAACAAGGAATCAGAACTTTTCGATCACCATGTAACAGAAAAATTTATAAAATCGATATATTTTAAAACGTCAAGCGGCGATGATTTTCCATTTGTTTTATCCACACCCACATCAACTCTCGACTCCAACTTTAATTTTTTCGATTCTTATTTAAAGTCATTTAGTCGTTTAAGAGGATTTTTCTACAACATTCATTCAGAATTTATTGAGCTAATGAGTTCAATATCTTATCTTGGCCCACTTCGCTCAGCTCCAGAACGATTTTATAGTAAAAACCAATATAGCTTAAATACAGTAGGTGTTTCAGGAAAGGATACCCCTCAAATAATATACAAAGAAAAGGATGTTATAATCCCTGAATTAAACTCATGCTTCCAAAAATTCAATATTCCATATGAGATAGATGTCGAAAATGTTGGAACTTCTCTAACAGGAGAACTAATTTCAATATCTCTACGAGACACTAGAACAGATGTTATTGTAACTCCATCTGATGTTGGTTTTGGTATAGGTCAATTACTCCCTATTTTAGTTGAGGGAATAGTAAGGAAAAATAGTATTATTTGTGTTGAACAGCCAGAGATCCATCTACATCCTAAACTACAAGCTGAACTAGCAGATTATTTTATTTCGACAACCGAAACTCATGATTTTGGAAAGAACAATAATCAATGGATAATTGAAACTCACAGCGAAGCTCTACTGCTACGGTTACTAAAAAGAATTAGAACTGGGACTATAACTCCAGAAATGCTTTCAGTTATATATGTGCAACCAACAAATTTTGGAGCAGACATATTTGAATTAGAAATAGATGAGTCGGGAGAACTCATTGATGAATGGCCAGATGGATTTTCTGAACTGACGTTCAAGGAGATCTTTAATGACTAGTGCAGTTCAGATTTTTGGCATTAATACGAACAGCTTAAATGTAAATCCTGAACATCATGCATTAATATCAGTGCATAAGAAGGCTATAAAATTAATTCTAAAACAAGGCGTTTTAATTTTTAATCGTAGTGATGATTATGCACTAACTATACAAGAAAAGATTAATAAATTACCCCCAAAAATAAATCAAAAATGGACTTTCGCGATATCGAATGCCAGAAGAATAGAGACTGATTGTAATGTCATTAAAAAAACCTCAATATTTGAAGATACAGACGAAATGCAGGAGCTTGATGAACGTTGCAACTATTTAATGATAGATGATGAAAACTTATCATTGCTAAATATTAAAGACGCATCATTTACAACAAATAAAAGAAACAGTATCACCAGTTTTGATCGACTGTTTAATATTGAATCAATCGAAGATTCCCTTCATATTGCTAATGCATCTATTTCAATAGGTGAATGTAGAGACGCGATCTGGAATACACGCTTCAAACATATAATACCCCTATCAAAGAGTATTATTATAACTGACCGATACATAATTAAAAACACAGTGGAGCAGTGGCAAAAAAACATTGCAACAAACAAGAGAGAGCTATATTACATATTTAGTAGAATTTCATCTGAAAATACTACCACATCCATCACCATTTATTCATCCATATCAACACTAGACATAAATTTTGCATTGGATGACATAACAAACGCTTTAAATGAAATTATAACGACAGGTAGATTTTCCTTCAGAAGGATAACAATAATAATTTCACCTGACTCGTGTTTTGCAACAAATTCACATGATAGATACATTAGATTTGATAAATTCCACGCATTTTATTTTGGTGCAGGTCTATCAGTATTTAGAAATTCACGAGCAAGCGTAAACTCCACGTTTTCTATCACCTCGCTTGCCGAGTGTGATTTTTTATCCATAGAAGATACGTTAAAGCAAAATCAAGCCATAAGACGCATCTCTCTAACATATTAAATTTCCCCTATCCCCCTTCTGGGGGATTTTTATTTTTACGAGGATATAACTACCGTTCACCTTTACTACATAAATCATTATCTATACGCTTGGAGTTTTGAACGCTGAAAAGATTAACAGCTAGCAAGAGAATAAATTTCACTCGCTGCACTCATGTTACTGATACCAGCTGGCAGATTAACACCTTCCACACACAACACTCCCTTTACGTCACTACTCCAGCAATAAAGTCGGAAACGAGATCGACCAGCAACCGCTCCAATTTCAGCCGCCACTTTCCAATCCAGAAAATAAAAATCCCCCGTTACCGGGGGATTTTTATTTCTATCGATTATCTCAGCTCAGCGGCTTAACCCACCAAAAACGCCCTTAACCGGGCAAACTCCGCAGGCAAATTAACAGAGAGCAGCGGCAGCTCGGCGTGCTTGGCCAGCGGGCCGGGTAGCGGTACATCAAGATTGAGGATCTCGTCTACCGACTCCTTGAACTTGGCGGGATGGGCGGTGCAGAGGAACACCCCCACTTCATCCTCGGCCAGCTGTTCCCCCAGCAGATCCCAGGCAATGGCGCCGTGGGGTTCGCACAGGTAATCCAGCTGGTGCAGCCGTTTCAGGGCAGCGCGGGTCTGGGCGTCGTCACGCATGCCAGAACCCAGGGTCTCCAGCGCCCAGCCTTTGCGACGGCACAGTTCTTCCACTCGTGGCCAGTTGTTGGGGCGACTCACATCCATGGCGTTCGACAGGGTAGCCACTGTCTGATGCGGCTCCCACTGACCGGTTTTCAGGTAGCGCGGCACGGTATCGTTGGCGTTGGTGGCAGCGATAAAGCGCTTCACCGGCAACCCCAGCGCCTTGGCAATCAGCCCCGCAGTGAGGTTGCCAAAGTTGCCGGACGGCACGCTGATCACCGCCTTGGCACGATCGGCTTTCGGCAGCTGGGCCACCGCTTCGAAGTAGTAGCAAACCTGCGCCAGCAGACGGCTGATATTGATGGAGTTGGCGGAGTTGAGGCCAATGGCCTTTTTCAGCGCTTCGTCGTCAAAAGCCTGTTTTACCAGCGCCTGACAGGCATCGAAGTCGCCATCGATGGCGATGGTACGGATATTGCCGCCGAGGGTGCAGAAGAGCTTCTCCTGCAAGGGGCTGATCTTGCCCTTGGGATAGAGGATCACCACTTCAATCCCCTCCAGCCCGTAGAAGGCGTGGGCCACGGCGGCGCCGGTGTCGCCGGAGGTGGCGGTAAGGATAGTAATTTTGTCGTTGGTTCTAAAGGCCGCGAGACACTGGGCCATAAAGCGGCCGCCGAAATCCTTGAACGCCAGGGTCGGGCCGTGGAACAGCTCAAGGGCATAGGTGCCGTCTTTCAATTTGACCAGCGGCGCTGGGAAGGTGAAGGCGGCATTGATCAGCTCGCTGACCTTGGCAGCGGGCACTTCATCCCCCAGCAGGTGGCTCAGGATGCGGGCAGAGCGTTCGGCCAGCGGCAGATCGAGCAGGGCATCCACATCGGCGAGCGGTTCGAGTTGTTCGGGGAAGAAGAGCCCCTGTTCGCGACCCAAGCCCTGACGCACCGCCTGCGCAAAGCTCACCTGTTCGCTGTTGTCCTTGATGTTGTAGAGATTCATAGCTCGCTTCCTGTTACCCGTGCCCCGGCCATGTCCAGTTTGCAGACCCGGGCAAATCCATCTTCGTTCTGCACGAAATGTGCTTCCATCCAATCTTTCATCCGCTCGGCCTGCGCCAGCTCCTTCATCACCACAAACACGGTGGGGCCGGAGCCGGAGATGCCGGTAGCGAGCGCCCCATTCTGGGCCGCCTGCGCCCGCACCTCGGCAAAGCCTTCGATCAGCGCCGCGCGGTAGGGCTCGGCAATCACGTCTTTCAGTACGCTCGCCGCCAAGCCCTCCTGTCCGGTGTAGCTGGCGTGCACAAAGGCAGCCAGGCGGCGGCCATAGGTGAGGCAATCCTGACGGCGATATTGGGCCGGCAGAATGGCGCGGGCCGCGGCGGTGGAGACCACAGTGCCCGGGTAGCAGACCACCCAGTACCACTGATCGAACACCGGAATGCCCTGGCTGATAACGCCCGCCTCCTCCACCACCAGCTGCATGCCGCCGAGATAACAGGGGGCCACGTTGTCGTAGTGAACGGAGCCGGAGATCTTGCCTTCCATCTCCCCCATCAGCAGCAGCAGGTCGTGCTCGTTGAGCGGCTCGCCGTGAAAGGCGTTGAGCCCCTCCAGCGCCGCCACCACGCTGCAGGCGCTGGAACCCAGCCCCGAGCCCACCGGCAAGTTCTTCTCCAGCACCATCGCCAGCGGCTTGAGTGTCAGACCGCGCTTCTCCAGCGCCTCGCCATAGGCCACCCAGCAGTCATGGAGGATATTCTTTTTCGGATCGTCCGGCAGCTTGTGGGCGTAGCGGCCCACGGCGGAGAGGGCAAAAGGCACGTCAGCCGCTTTTACCTGCACCCGATCGCCCAAGAGGGAGCCATCCACGGGGGCGAGCGCCGCCCCCAGTACATCGAATCCCACGCTCAGGTTGGCGCTGGAGGCGGGTGCATAGGCGACCACGCTACTGCTCTGGTACATGTCTGAACTCATGCTTATAGCTCCTGCTTCCAGTTCTGGGTGCGCAGCACGTCGGCAAAGACGCCAGCCGCAGTCACTTCGGTACCGGCGCCATAGCCGCGCAGCACCAGCGGGATCGGCTGGTAGTAGGTGGAGAAGAAGGCGAGCGCGTTCTCCCCGTCTTTGACCTTGAACAGCGGCTCGTCGCCACCGACCGCCTTGATGGCCACCTTGCACTTGCCACCCTCGATGGAGCCCACATAGCGCAGCACCTTGCCTTCACGCTGGGCCGCGGCGAACTGGTCGCGGAACCAGCCGTCGGCTTCGGGCAGGCGGGCCATAAAGGCTTCCACGTCGCCGCTCACATCAAAGCCGGGCGGCAGCGCCTGCTCGACTTCGACATCGGAGAGCTCCAGCGCCATGCCGGCTTCGCGGGCCAGAATGAGCAGCTTGCGCGCCACATCCATGCCGTTGAGATCGTCGCGGGGATCTGGCTCGGTAAAGCCGTTGCTGCAAGCGATTTGGGTCGCCTCGGAGAAGGCCATCCCCTCGTCCAGCTTGCCGAAGATAAAGGAGAGCGAACCGGACAGAATGCCGTCGAAGGCGCGCAGCTTGTCACCGGCCTTGATAAGGTTTTGCAGGTTCTCGATAACCGGCAGACCGGCGCCCACGTTGGTCTCGTACAGGAACTTGCGGCGAGTCTGGCGGGCAGTGCGACGCAGCGCCTTGTAGTAATCGAGCGAGCCGGTGTTGGCCTTCTTGTTCGGAGTGACCACATGGAAGCCAGCAGCGAGGAAGTCGGCGTACTGGACGGCCACCGCCTCGGAGGAGGTGCAGTCAACGATCACCGGGTTGATGATGTGGCTATCTTCCACCAGCTTTTTCACCCCTTCAAGCGAGAAGCTGTCACGGGCTTCCGCCAGCTGTTCACGCCAGTTGGCGAGGTTCAGGCCATCCTTGTTGACCGCCATCTGGCGGCTGTTGGCGATGCCGACCACGCGAAGGCCAGTGCCCTGCTCGGCCAGTACCGGTTGCTGGCGGGCAATCTGATCCACCAGCGCGGCACCGACGCCACCGACCCCGACCACAAAGAGATCGATAAACTGCTGGCTGCCAAAGAAGTTCTGGTGGCACGCCTTGATGGCTTCCGCCACCTTGCGATCCCGCACCACCGCCGAGATGGAGCGCTCGCTGGAGCCCTGTGCGATGGCGACGATGTTGATGGAGGCTTGCGCCAGCGAGGTGAAGAAGCGGGCCGCCATCCCTTTGCTGGTGCGCATGCCGTCACCGATGAGGGAGATGATCGCCAGATCGCTGATGATATCCAGCGGCTCCAGCAGCTGGTTTTTGAACTCCAGCTCGAACTCGCGCTCCAGCACCTTGCGAGTCTTATCCTGGTCGTAGCTGTGGATACAGAAGCTGACGCTGTACTCGGAAGATGACTGGGTGATCAGCACGATACTGACCCCGGCGCGGGAGACGGCGGAGAAGATGCGACCGGCCATGCCGACCATTCCCTTCATGCCGGGGCCGGAGACGTTGAACATGCACATGCCGGAGAGATCCGAGATGGCCTTCACTTTCAGGTCATCGTCGCCGCTCTCCGGGCCGATCAGGGTGCCCGGCCCCTGCGGGTTGAAGCTGTTCTTGATGAGGCAGGGAATATGGAACTGGGCCACCGGCGCGATGGTTTTCGGGTGCAGCACCTTGGCGCCGAAGTAGGAGAGCTCCATCGCCTCCTTGTAGGAGAGGGTTTTCAGCAGGTAGGCATCCGGCACCAGACGGGGATCGCAGCTGTAGCAACCCTCGACGTCAGTCCAGATCTCGCAGCACTCGGCATCGACGCATGCAGCCAGGACGGCGGCGGAGTAATCGGAGCCGTTGCGACCCAGCAGCACGGTCTCGCCCTTGTCGCTGCCACCGGTAAAGCCCGGCATCAGGTAAAGACAGTCGCTACGCAGCCCCTTGGCGGCAAAGCGCAGGCGGGAGGCTTCGATATCGACGTGGGCTTCCAGATAGCCGCCGTCGGTGACCAGCAGCTCTTCCGGCACGATCAGCGCCAGATCCAGACCGCGCACCCGCAGCAGTTCGTGCATAAAGGCGATGGAGAGGTTCTCGCCACGGCTCAGGATGCGCGCCTGCACGTTGTCCGGGCAGAGGCCCAGCAGACGGATGCCCTGCATCAGCCGCTCCACCTGATCCAGCTCGGCGGTGAGACGGGCCAGCAGCGCCTTGTCATCGAGCGCCGGATAGGCCGCCTTCAACCCGGCCAGCAGGCGGGAGAAGATGCCGTTGACTTCAAACAGGGTGGAACTGGCATCCATGCCGCGGCTGGTCTGTTCCACCAGCGCCACCAGATGATTGGTCACCTTGGCAGGTGCAGAGAGCACCAGGGCTACCTGAGATTGGCCGTGGGTGTTGACCGCGATATCGGCCACCCGTAAAAAACGTTCTGCATCGGCCAGTGAAGACCCGCCAAATTTCAACACTCTCATCGCTTTCTCTCCCTGTAAATCCATGAAATTCAATCTAAAAACCAATCCAACAAAAAGGCCCGTACTGGGTGGGTACGGGCCTTTTCTGATTTCTGTGCTTGTTCGTCAGCGCATCAACCGGCCCCAGTGCCACCTGTGGTGGTACCGGTAATAATGGTGGTGGTGATGACGTTGGTGAATAACTGCATGACGAACACTCGTTGACGAAGCTGGCTTTTAGCAATACCGCGGCGGGCGATGGGCTGTCAACTTAAACCTCTTTGCCAAGTTTGCGAGCAAGGTCTTTGCAGAGCAGGTGGAGCATGTTCAAATCCCGCTGCGGCAGCATGGGTACTCGGTCCATCACCCATTGATGCAGTTTTTCATCCTGCGAAACTCCGAGTTCGCCAAGCAATTCTGCTGTTTTGCATTTAAGCACCCGAACCTGCCCAGCGTTATCAAAATTTTCTGCTACCGCAGCGGCGCCGTCGGCGTTCAGCTCATCCATCAGCTGACTCATCTCATAGGCGTAGAGCATGATCGCCTGCCCCAGATTGAGGGAGGGGTAGCTTACCTTGAGGGGCAGATAGCTGATGAGATCGACCTCGGCCAGCTGCTCGTTGGAGAGCCCCGACTCTTCGCAGCCAAAGACGATGGCGACCTTGTTGAGGGAAGGCTTGGCGCGGATCTGGTCGCGAATTTCAGCCGGGGTGAGGTAGTGCTGATAGCGACCACGCTGGCGGGCGGTGGTGGCGATCACCAGATCCATGTCGGCCAGCGCCTCGGGCAAAGTCTCGAACGCCTCGGCCTGAGTCAGGATCTCCTGGGCGCCGTGAGCCACCCAGCTCGCCTCCTCCTCTTCGTGTACCCGGCTCGCCACCAGTCGCATGGCATCGAATCCCATGGTTTTCATGGCACGGGCAGCCGCCCCCACATTTGCAGGTCGGGCAGGTGCCACCAGGACAAAATAGAGCTTCATCGGGTTTCCTCACAGGCCGGACGGCCTCTCAAACAGACAGCAAACAGTCGCTAAACCATCACCAAAACAGGGGCGCAATCTACCGTTTATCCCCGAAAATTGCCACTTGAACAGACGTTTGAATGTTGCGATAGTGGCCTGACGTGTGAACAAATTACACCCAATCCTTCGCGCTATCGGCCCGACAGATCACAAGGAAGAGAGAGATGCAGCAGCCATTGGAACAGGCCGTCGCCGAGACTATCTTGCAACGCTTCGAGTCGTTTTACAGCCGGTTTCTCGAGATAACCCAGGGCAGCAAGAGCCGCTTCGAGAACAGTGACTGGCTGGGGGTACAGCTCGCCGGGCGCGAGCGAATTCGCCTCTATGACCACCATGTGGGGGCTACCGCCAGCTCCATCCGCCAGATGATGGGGGAGCACCACGCCACCCAGGAGCTGCTCAAGCGGGTCAAAAGCGCCTTCAGCGATCTGCTGCCCAAGTGCGAGAACTTCGAGGTGGCGGAGTCCTTCTTCAACTCCGTCTATCGCCGGATCTTTCGCCATCGCAATATCCGCGACGAAAACCTCTATATCCACCCCTTCGTCAGCCGTGGCGAAAAACCGGACCTGAGCGCCCTGCTGCGCATCTATCGCACCGATCTGGCCCACCTGCCGCAGACCCTGAGTCAGCTGCTGGGGGATTACAGCTTCACCCTCCCCTATGAGGACAAGCAGCGGGATATTGTCGACATCCACCGCCATCTTGCCGAGAACGGCCCGCACATCCTTCATGATGAGCCGTTTGCCATCGAGCTGCTCAAAGAGGTGTTCTACCGCAACAAGGGGGCCTATCTGGTGGGGCTTATTCGGGTCAAGGATCAGGTGTTCCCCTTTATCCTGCCCCTGCTCAGCACCGGCCACAGCATCTATGTGGATACCGTCATCTTCGAGCCGGATCTCGCCTCCATCGTGTTTGGCTTCGCCCGCGCCTACTTTATGGTCTATGCCCGCGAACCGGCGCTGTTTGTCGCCTTCCTGCGTCAAATCATGCCCCACAAGCCCGATTACGAGATCTACAACGCCATCGGCTGCCAGAAGCACGGCAAGACCGAGCTCTATCGCCACTACCGCCACCATCTGGCACAGAGTCGGGATCAGTTCATCATCGCCCCCGGCATCAAGGGGATGGTGATGAGCGTGTTTACCCTCCCCTCCTACGATGTGGTGTTCAAGGTGATAAAAGACGAGTTCACTCCCCCCAAGGATGTGAGCCACGAGCAGGTGAAAGCGAAATACCGGCTGGTAAAACAGCACGATAGGGTTGGCCGGATGGCCGATACCCAGGAGTTCACCAACTTCGAGTTTCCGCTGGATCGCATCTCGCCGGAACTGCTTGCCGAACTCAAGACGGTGGCACCCTCGGCGCTCACCATCAGCGACGACAAACTGGTGATCAAGCACCTCTACACCGAGCGCAAGATGATCCCCCTCAACCTCTATCTGGACAAGGCGGACGAGCAGCAGACGCGGCTCGCGCTGGAGGAGTACGGCAACGCCATCAAGCAGCTGGCGGCGGCCAACATCTTCCCGGGGGACATGCTGTTCAAGAATTTTGGCGTCACCCGTCACGGCCGGGTGGTTTTCTACGACTACGACGAGATCTGCTACATGACGGAGTGCAACTTCCGCCAGATCCCGCCGCCCCGCTACCCCGAGGATGAGTGGAGCGCCGAGCCCTGGTACTCGGTGGCCCCCAACGATATCTTCCCCGAGGAGTTCGCCACCTTCCTGCTGCAAAAGCCGCAGGTGCGGGAGATCATGCTGCAGCTGCACAAGGAGATGTTCGACGCCAACTACTGGAAGATGCTGCAGAGCAACATCAAGGTGGGGGTGTTCGAGGATGTCTACCCCTACCGGCGCAAGAAGCGCTTCAAATACCAGCGCGGCGGCTGATCCCGCAGAGTCCGCGCACATCGCAGCAACGAAAACGGGGTGGCCCAAGCCACCCCGTTTTGCTATCCGCTTTGCGCCTTAACTGCCGCGACGGCGGATCACCCCCTCCTGCATGGTGCTCGCCACCAGCACCCCGTCGCGGGTAAAGAACTGACCGCGCACCAGACCGCGACCGCTGCTGGCGCTCGGGCTGTCTACCACGTAGAGCAGCCAGTCGTCGAAGCGAAAATCCCGGTGGAACCACATGGAGTGATCGATGGTCGCCACCTGCATATCCGGTTCCCAGTACGACACCCCGTGCGGCTGCAGCGAGGTGAGCAGGAAGTTGAAGTCGGAGGCGTAGGCCAGCAGGTATTTGTGCACCCGCAGATCGTCCGGCATCTGGCCGTTGGCCTTGAACCAGACGTGACGCACCGGATCCTGCACCGTCGGCCGAATAGGGTCGACCAGGGTCACCGGGCGCATCTCGATGGGCTGCTCGCAGAGGATCTTGTCGCGCAGGGAGGCCGGGATCAGGTTCTCGTAGGGGCGCACCAGCTCCAGCTCGCTCTTGAGCTCCTCCGGCGGGGTGATGCCGGTGGGCATCTGCGCCTGATGCTCGAAACCGTCGGCCGGCACCTGAAACGAGGCGTTGAGATAGAAGATGGGCTTGCCGCCCTGAATAGCCTTGACCCGACGGGTGGAGACGGTCTGGCCGTCACGGATATTCTCCACGTCATAGACGATGGGACGGGTCACATCCCCCGGACGCAGGAAGTAGGAGTGAAAACTGTGAACCTGACGGCCGGTCTCGACCGTCTGCTTGGCGGCTGACAAGGCCTGCCCCATTACCTGTCCGCCAAACACGGCCCGCAGACCGAGATCCTGGCTCTGGCCCCGAAACAGGCCCTCCTCGATTTTTTCCAGCGCCAGCAACGCCAGCAGCTCATCAAGTACCTTGCTCATCGTTCACTCCTCTATCAGAGCCGCACAGGCTAACAAGCTCACCGGAGCAGAGCAACCGCCACAACCCCTTCCGCCCGCCAAAGGGAACGCCAAGGGCCATACACCGCGACCAGCAGCATTTATCGAGTCTGTTTTTTCCTTGCCAGAACCGCTACGCTGTCAGCAATCGATAGAGGTGAGGTCACCCGCCATGCACATCCGTTATCCGGTCACGCCCTCTGCCTCTTATCGCCTCCGCTCGTCCCTTCGCTTTCTTGCCACCCTGTTTGCTCTTTCGCTGCTCCCGGCCGCCACGGTGCAGAGTGCGGTAATTATCACCGGCGAATTGCCCCCCTACTCTTCAGCGACGCTGGCCAATGGCGGCGAGCTGGCAAGCAAGGTGCTCACTACCCTCAAAGCGGCAGGCCACCCGGATCTGAGGGTCTCCTACCAGCCCTGGCCGAGAGGACTTAAAAACATCGAGTTGGGCAACGCAATCGCCGCCTTCCCCTTTACCTGGACCAACGAGCGCAGCAACACCCTGCTGTTCAGTACCCCCATCGCCTTCGATATCCAGTCCTGGTACACCACGCCCGACAAGAAGGGGCTGGAATCCCCGCCCTGGCAGCAGAAAACCGCCTGCGTGCCCAAGGGGTGGTTCTCCGATGCCATCGAGCGGGTGACCATCGAGCAGAAGCTGATCGTCAGAACCACCAACCGCCTCAACCAGTGTGTCGAGCTGCTGAAAAAGGGCAAAGTCGATCTGGTGCCCATCAACGACACCTCGAAAAAGAACCTCTCGGAGGAGGACAACGCCGCTCTCTACCGCCTCTCGTTGTTTCGCCAGAACGTCACCTTCTATCTGGTCACCGCCCGCAATGAAGAGGGAGAGATGTTTATCCGCGACTTCAACAAAGAGTGGATGACACCGGCTAACTGAGGAGTGTGAGAGCAATCATTGCCATATGACCGGAGCCAGCCGGCAGCTGGAGGTCACCCGCTAGAGATGAAAAAGGCCCGCACCTGTTGGTGCGGGCCTTTGCTTGGCCGACTGCGCGCTCTTTGACGGGCACACAGTTCGCAACGGGTTGTCGGCTTACTTGCTGCCGGTACCGGAGTTGCGGGTAGAGGCTTGCGGCTTGCGACGGGCGGTGGTGGCGCGGGCACGGGGCTCTTTGCCCTGCATCTCTTTGTGACGCTGCACGGCGCGACGGATCTGGGCGGCCTGCTTGTGACGGCTGGTTTTGCCATCCTGCTGCAGATCGACCTTGGATTCGGTCTCCGGCGGCAGGTTGACCAGACCGCGCAGGTAGTTTACTTCCGGCAGTTTCAGCTCTTGCCAGCCGCCGCGCGGGATGCCGCGGTCCAGCTTGACGTCGCCGTAGCGGATACGCATCAGGCGGCTCACCTGCACTTCCTGGGATTCCCACAGGCGGCGCACTTCACGGTTGCGACCTTCGGTCAGGGTGACGTTGAACCACTGGTTCAGACCCTCACCGCCAGCCGGTTTGATCTTGTTGAACTTGGCGGTGCCATCTTCCAGCTGCACGCCCTTGCGCAGACGCTGCAGCATGGCTTCGGTGATCTCGCCAAAGACACGTACCGCGTATTCCCGCTCCACTTCGTGGCTCGGGTGCATCAGGCGGTTGGCCAGCTCACCGTCGGTGGTGAACAGCAACAGACCGGAGGTGTTGACGTCGAGGCGGCCGACCGCGATCCAGCGGGCACCTTCCATCTTGGGCAGACGATCAAACACGGTGGGACGACCTTCCGGATCGTGACGGGTACACATCTCCCCTTCCGGCTTGTGGTAAGCCAGTACGCGGCAGATCACTTCCTCTGCGGCACGGGTCTTGACCTGGTGACCATCCACCCGGATCACGGCGTTCACTTCGACGCGATCCCCCAGTGTGGCGACCTTGCCATCCACACTGACCCGACCTGCGGTGATCAGGGCCTCCATCTCACGACGGGAGCCGTGACCCGCGCGGGCCAACACTTTTTGCAGTTTTTCACTCATCGGGGTTACCTGATTGTTGATCGCTGCCCACTGGTAAAAGGGGCAACGGGGTTAACTGTAACAAACGCCGGTTGGAGCACTCGCCACAGTTGAAAAATGTATATCTCGGTGACATCGGCACACTTGGGCACCATTCACCGGGCATCGCTCTCCCCATCCACCGCAGAGGGCAACAGGGGTTGCAGCTCAGGATCCAGCTCGGGGAGCTGCTCCAGACTCTGCAGATTAAAGTAATCCAGAAACTCTCTGGTGGTGGCGAGCAGTTCGGGGCGACCCGCCACCTCTTTGTGGCCGATGCTGCGCACCCAGCCACGCTCTTTCAGGGTATTCACTATCTGGCTCGACACCGCCACCCCGCGGATCACTTCGATCTCGGCCCGGGTGATGGGTTGGCGATAGGCGATCAGGGTCAGTGTCTCCATCACGGCGCGGGAATAGCGCGGAGCACGCTCGCTCCAGAGCCGCGAGAGCTCTTCGGCATACTCCTGACGCGCCTGAAAGCGCCAGCCGGAGGCGACCTCTTTGAGCTCGACGCCCCGCGAGCTGTAATCTTGCCTGATCTCGGCCAACAGCAGCTGAACATAGCGACTGGTCACCGGATAATCGGCCAGCACGCTGCTTTTCAGCTCGCTGACATTGAGCGGACGACCGGCCACGAACAGCGCCGCTTCGATCAGGGTCTTGAGTCGTTCAGTGGGCAGCGCCACGGTTGCCCTCCTCGCTCTGCTCGGCCAATGCGAAATGGATTGGTCCAAGCGGTTCTGCCTGCAGGATCCAGATCAGTTGCTCCTTGCACAGCTCCAGCAGGGCCAGAAACGTCACCAGTACACCCATGCGCCCCTCTTCGGCGCGCAGCACCTGCTCAAGGCGCAGGGTCTGCCCCAGCGTGAGCATGGCGAGGATCTCCGCCATGCGCACCCGGGTCGGGATCTGTTCGCGGCGGATCTGGTGATGTTCGAAATGAGTCGCGCGTTTTACCACACTTTGCATGTAAAGGGCGAGCTCAACCAGCGAAACATCGGGCGCCAGTGGCTTGAGGGCGCCAAAATCTGGGGGCAAGGCAGCGGCGATATAAATCTCCCGCTCCACCCGTGGCAGCTCATTGACCCTCTCTGCACCTACCTTGTAGCGCTCGTACTCCTGCAGGCGGCGAATAAGGGTCACCCGAGGGTCTTCTCCCTCATCTTCATCCTCCAGCTCCGGTGCCTTGGGCAGCAGCAGGCGGGATTTGATCTCCGCCAGCCAGGCTGCCATCAGCAGATATTCGGCCGCCAGCTCAAGGTTGAGTCCCTGCATCAGCTCCACGTACTCCATGTACTGGGCGGTGATCTGCAGGATCGGCAGGTTGAGGATATCGAGCTGCTGGCGCCGGATGAGGTAGAGCAGCAGATCGAGCGGTCCCTCGAAGGTATCGAGGAACACCTCCAGCGCATCGGGCGGGATGAACAGGTCTTGGGGCAGCTCGTGATAGGGCTGCCCCAGGACTTTCGCGATGGGTAGTGCGGCGCCAGTCCCCGTCTCGGCGGAAGGGACTGTCACCGGTTCAGCGACATCACTCAAACGGGGTTGGATCTCCGGCGCCGCGACGACGCAATACCGGCTCGTCGTCAGAGAAATCTACCACTGTGGTGGGCTGCTCACCCAGATAACCGCCGTTGACCACCAGATCGATCTGCTTGCCCAGCTTGTCGAAGATCTCTTCCGGGTCGAACTCGGCCATCTCGGAGTCCGGCAGGATCAATGTGGTGGAGAGCAACGGCTCGCCGAGTGCTTCCAGCAGTGCCTGGGCAATCTTGTTGTCCGGCACCCGGATGCCGATGCTCTTCTTCTTCTCGTTCATCAGGCGGCGCGGCACCTCTTTGGTCGCCTTGAAGATGAAGGTGTAGGCGCCCGGGGTATTGTTCTTGATCAGGCGAAATGCGCTGTTGTCGACCTTGGCGTAGGTGGAGATCTCGGAGAGATCGCGGCACACCAGGGTGAAGTCGTGGTTGGCGTCGAGGCGACGGATGCGACAGATGCGCTCCAGCGCCCCTTTGTCACCCATCTGGCAACCCAGCGCATAACCGGAGTCGGTCGGATAGACGATGACGCCGCCGTTCTGGATGATCTGTACCGCCTGACCGATCAGACGGGCCTGGGGGTTTTCAGGATGTACGTAAAAATGCTGACTCATAGCTTGTTCTCGCAATGGGGGCAGCAATACCTGCCCGCTCGTATGGTCACGGGTCAAAGACCCATGACACTACCTTAACCTGTTTGTGGCCGCTTCGCTGGCTCCGTTACCGGCTTGCCAGCAGCTCGGCATGCTGTTCGGTGGTGAGCCCGAAGTGACCAGGATAGGCCAACCAGACGGGCATCCCCTCTTTGGGCAGCCAGAGATGGCGGCCCAGCTCGGTCCAGTTGGAGGGGAAGTGAAAATCCGATCCCACCGAGATATAGAGGTCGTGATCCTTGGCCCACTGGCCCAGATTGGCCCGCTCCTGCGGGCTCTGCTGAGGCAATGACACCTCCATGGCATCGCCACCGGCCGCCTTGAAGGCCACCAGCAGCCGCTTGATCCACTTGGCGGTGAGATCGTAACGGCTGGGGTGAGCCAGCACCGCCAACCCGCCCGCAGCGTGAATGGCGGTGATGGCTTCACTCATCTCGGGCCACTCGGCCGGGGCATACCCTTTATTGCCACGGCTCAGGTACTTTTTGAATACCTTCTGCATGTTGTCGGCAACCCCGCGTGCCACCAGCACCCGGGCAAAGTGGGCACGGGTCACGGCGGCGTCACCGGCGAGCGCCTTGGCCTCTTCATAGGTGCCGGGGATGAGGCACTTCTCCAGACGACGCCCGATTTCCAGCGCGCGCGCCTCGCGACGGGCCAGCTGACCAGCCAGAAAGTCGGTCAGCTGCGGATTTTTTTCATCCACCCCCAGCGCCACGATATGGATCTCGTGATGCTCCCAGCCGGTGGAGATCTCGACCCCGCTCACCAGTCGCAGCGGCAGTTGCTCAGCTTCGATGGTGCGGCGTACTTCATCAAGCCCGGCAAGGGTATCGTGGTCAGTAACTGCTAACACCTCGACCTGTTTCTCGGCGGCGCGGCGCACCAGTTCGGCCGGGCTCAGCACCCCGTCGGAGGCAGTGGTATGGCAGTGAAGATCGAATCTCATCAGGTTATTCCGCTCTCGTGGTCAGGTCACCATTCATGGCAAATCGGTGAAAGAAGGCTAAAAAGCGACTTGACTTGGCCGCGGCTTTATCGTTTTCTGTAGGCACTTCATTGCAAACATCTTTTTACAGGACTTTATCATGCAAACGACTTCCATCCTGACCATCTGGTGGTGGCACACTCCCTGACATGCGGGCGTGTGGTCGTTGCTGTACCTGTAATCTGACAGCAAATTAAGAACCCAAAGAAAAAGCCCGCTGACCCCAGCGGGCTTTTTTATTATCCGGTGTCCCGTCCTGAATATGGTTTACACCTTTCCCCCCAATAAATGGAGAACCCGATGGGACAAGGTGTGAAACGGACACAGCGCGATTACTCGCTGACTTTTAAACTGGCACTGGTCGAGCAGATTGAAAAAGGCGAGCTCACCTACAAACAGGCTCAGGTGCGTTATGGCATTCAGGGCCGCTCCACCGTTCTGGTATGGTTGCGTAAACATGGTCGGCAAGATTGGAGCCAGGGGGCTTCTTTGCGTGCCGGCAGGAGCATCACCATGCCAGACCCCGACAACCAGACGCCCGAACAGCGCATCAAGGAACTCGAGCAACAGCTGGCGCTGATGAGTCAGAAAGCCCAGTTCTTTGAGGCCGTCGTCGATGTACTGAAGA